>URZO01000061.1 GCA_900552465.1 uncultured Parabacteroides sp.
GGCGGTTACAGCGCCGATATCTCTCATGACGGAGAGTCGGGACTGGACAACGCCCTGACCGGCATTTACGACGTGGTGCTGCTGGACGCGCAAGCGCATTGCAAACCCAAATCGACAGTCTGACGAAAGAAAAGGCACGTTTGGAAAAAGCCATTGCCGACGGCGCGACGGATGCGGAAACCGCAAAGGCATTGAAGCAAGCAAAGGCAGATTTGCAAAGCGTTACGACCCAATACAACGACCTCAAAACGAAATACGACCAAGCCGAACAAACCCACACAAACGAGGTGTTCGGCATTCGTGTTGAAACGGCATTGCAGACAGCAACCGCCGGATTGAAGTTTAAGGCAGGGTTGCCGGAAAGCGCAACAAAGGTTTTGTTAGACCAAGCGATTGCAAAGATTAAGGGCATGAACCCCGAATTTATCGACGACGGAAAGGGCGGCAAAATGTTAGCGTTTAAGGACGAAAACGGCGCAATCATGCGCAACCCGAACAATCAGTTGAACCCGTACACCCCCGGCGACCTTTTGACCCGTGAATTGGAAACAATGGGTATTTTGGATAAGGGACGCCAAGCGGCGGGCGGCGGTACAGGCGCACCAAGTGGAGGCAGTGCGGGCGGTAATATTACCGTTGACATATCCGGCGCAAAAACGAGGGTTGAGGCATACGACGCAATTACGGCGACATTGGAACAACAAGGGTTAAAAGTCGGAACGGCTGAATTTGACGCCGGAATGCAACAAGCATGGAAAGACAACAATATTGCCGCATTGCCGGAAAAGTAAAAGACAACACGGGTAAAGGGTAAACCCGCATTTATAAACAATTTAATTTTTTAAACAATGAGTTTAATTGCAACAAGAGTACAGAATTGGCGGATAGAGAACCCGGAGTTAGACCGTAATATGTTCCGCCCGTGTGAGTACGGCGCATTGGATTTCTTTATTGAGCAAACCAACGCCCCCAACTCAATTATTAGCCCTAATTTGAGAGATAGGGCATTAGCAAGTATCGGTAACACGGTACAAGTTCCCGTTATCAATTACGACGAAAACGTAGAAGTTAGCAACGTGCGTTCGTGCGTTATTGCCGACAATGAAAATACGTCCGCATTGGTAACGCTTGTTTGGACTACCTATGCAATCGGGTTTACAATGGTTCCGGCGGCGTATTCAAACAATGAAATTTCGTACCAACACGATTTCATGCGCAAAATGGAGAAAACAACCCGTGCGTTGGCGGATGCTTTGGATAAAGGAGCCGTTGCCGCATTGGAAGCGAACAAAACGCAAGTTTTCAAAACCTTGCTTAACTACACGCAGACCGGAAACGTGGTACAAGTTCCAACCCAAATGGCAACCGAGATTTTGGGCGACATTAACCCAATCATGCGGGCGAATTGTTATCCGGAATATATCCATCTTATCGCAAATGCGGGGGTTGATAGCCTAATTCGCAAGTTGGCGCAACATGGCGTTTACAACGACGTTAATAAGCGTATGGAGTACGACAACAAAGTATTGCACTACACTAATAACGTAACAGACGAAGCGGGTAAAATGGGAACAATGTTTGCCGTTGCCGATGGAAACGTTGGTATCTTAACCCGTGTTGACCGTGAGGCATACCGCCGCACCCGTGCGAATTTCCACGAATGGGACATTGTACGATTGCCGTACATTGATTTGCCCGTTGGTTCGCATTATTATACCGCCGTGGGCGACCAATCGGCGATTATGGGCGACGCAACCGCCGATTTGACGTGTGCGGTTAAGGAGTATTTCGGATTTAGCGTTGATGTTGCCTACATGGTAGCATATAACAGCAAACCGGACACCGTGGCAAATCCGATTATCAAAGCCGAGATTGCAGCACGCAACCCGAACGAACCGTTAGGAATGCCCGTATATGTAACCAACGCCGGGGAATTTCCCGCCGGGGGTAAAGGCGCATAAGCCGGAATTGGGTGATCAAATATCTGTTCCTCATTTTCGGATATTCCATTCCGGCACTGATCTATATATATGAAATTTTAAGTCTTGCAGTGCCTTTCATTGCTTACTACCTGACTAAGCGCTACCGGCAGGATATAGGCGGGAACATCAGTTTTTTCCATGCCTGGCGGTTCGGGATCATGCTGTATTTCTTTGCCGCACTGATCGTCTCGATCGAACATTTCATCTTTTTCCAGTTTATCGCTCCGCCCGATTTCATCAGCAACACAATAAACATGGCGATGAACACGTTAAAGAACGCGGATGTCAACAGTGAAGTGATCGACGCGATCAGCCGAACGAACTTCACTCCCACTCACATGGCTATTCAACAGATTTTCAATAATATATTTTACGGAATTATTCTATCTGTACCGGTAGCTGCACTGGTCTGCCGCAAACAGACAGCAGACACGGTGTCTGAAGAAAAATAAGAAGCAAATAGAAAACAAATAATGGACATATCAGTAGTTATACCACTGTACAATGAAGCCGAGTCTCTTCCAGAATTGTTTGCGTGGATAGAGCGGGTGATGAAAGAACATAATTTCAGTTACGAAGTAATCTTTATTAATGACGGGAGCACGGACAACTCCTGGGAAGTGATCGAATCGTTAAAGAGCAAAGCTCCCGAGGTGGTACGGGCTGTAAAATTCCGTCGCAACTACGGGAAATCGCCCGGCCTGAACTGCGGTTTCCGCATGGCTACGGGAGATGTTATCATCACAATGGATGCCGACCTGCAGGATAGCCCCGACGAGATACCGGAACTGTACAGGATGATCACCGAAGACGGCTACGACCTGGTTTCCGGTTGGAAAAAGAAACGGTACGACCCGTTGACAAAGACGATCCCGACCAAACTGTTCAATGCGACGGCACGCAAATTCTCAGGCATCAGGAACCTGCACGACTTCAATTGCGGGCTGAAGGCCTATAAGAACATCGTAATCAAAAATATCGAGGTGTATAACGACATGCACCGCTATATCCCCTATTTGGCTAAGATTGCCGGATTCAATAAGATCGGAGAGAAAGTAGTGCAACACCAGGCACGGAAATACGGGACGACCAAGTTCGGGCTGGACCGTTTCGTCAATGGTTACCTGGACCTGATCACACTGTGGTTCACGTCTAAATTCGGAAAGAAGCCGATGCACTTCTTCGGGCTTTGGGGAAGCGTGATGTTCTTTATCGGCTTTGTTGCGCTGGTGATCGTGCTGAGTGCGAAACTGATCTCGATCTGCTCAGGCGAATTGAGGCCGTTGGTAACCAACTCGCCCTATTTCTACATCTCCCTGACTGCCATGATAGTCGGAACCCAGCTGTTCCTGGCCGGATTCATCGGAGAGCTGATCTCAAGGGATTCCCCGAACAGGAACAAATACAAAATAGAAACGGAGATATGATTGTCTTATGTCATTTATCGAGATAGTGTTACTGGCTGTGGGATTGTCGATGGACAGTCTCGCAGTTTCGGTTACAGGCGGAGCTCTTATACAAAACTATAGGCATCGGCACATGCTGAAAATAGGCTGTGTGATGGGAGTTTTCCAGGCCGGCATGACCCTCGCAGGGTATCTGGCAGGTATGAGCTTCAAGAAATATATCACAGCATTCGACCACTGGATCGCATTCATCCTGCTGCTCTACATAGGAAGCAAGATGATATACGAAAGCACCCAGGACAGGGAAGAAGACAGCAAGACGAATCCGCTACGCTTCAAAACACTATGCGGGCTGGGCGTTGCAACAAGCATCGACGCACTGGCCATCGGCATATCGCTGGCCTGTCTGGAATCGGCCATCGCATTGGAAGCATTGACAATCGGTGTGGTGACATTCCTGATTTCAGCATTCGGCGTTTACTTCGGACATCATTTCGGCCGTAAGATCGACCTGAAGCTGGATCTGATCGGCGGGCTGATACTGATCGCTATCGGCACCAAGATACTGATCGAGCATATCTATTTCAACGGATAAAACCATCGACAAGGTTATTGATCCGGACCAGCTATCGGACATTGTAAAAATATATACCATGAAAAGCCAACAATTACGTAAATTAGCTCCCGAACTGGATTCGCTCCGGTTGGGAAGCGGATGGAGCATCGAAGATCTCGGTAAGTCACAAATCATCGTGGAAAGCAGCTACGGACACAGCCATCCGGGCAGCGCCCACCTCGACCAACTGGTCGCCGAAGCCGGCAAAGGCGTGAACGACGGGGGAGGCCGGGCCGCCAACTACTACGTAACCGACATCTGCGACGGGGAGGCACAGGGACACGACGGCATGAACTTCTCGCTCGTCTCACGCGACATCATGGCCGCCATGATGGAAATACATGTAAAAGCAACCCCTTTCGACGCCGGTGTCTACATCGCCAGTTGCGATAAATCCGTTCCGGCCCACCTGATGGCCATCGCACGGTTGGATATGCCCGCCGTCTTCATACCGGGAGGCATCATGAAAGCCGGTCCGAACCTGCTTACCCTCGAACAGATCGGGACCTACAGCGCGCAGTATGAACGGAAGGAAATCAGCGAAGAGCAATTCATGGTCTACAAACGGGATGCCTGCCCCGAATGTGGTGCCTGTTCCTTTATGGGGACGGCTTCCACGATGCAGGTCATGGCCGAGGCGTTAGGGATCGCCCTGCCGGGGTCGGCCCTGATCCCGACACAAATCCACTATCTGAAAGAGATGGCCCGCCAGGCAGGTTACCGGGCGACCGAGCTTGCCGGAGAGGAGCTGAAACCATCGGACATCATGACCCGTAAGGCATTCGAAAACGCCATCATGGTGCATGCCGCCATAGCCGGTTCGAGCAACAGCCTCCTTCACCTGCCGGCAATCGCCCACGAATTAGGCATCCAGCTACCACCGGAACTGTTCGACGAGATCCACCGCAAGATACCGTTCCTGCTCAACATCCGCCCCAGCGGTTTCTGGCCGGGCGAATATTTCTGGTATGCCGGTGGCGTCCCCGCCATCATGGAGGAGATCAAGGCATTCCTGCACCTGGACGTATTGACGGTAACCGGCAAGACACTGGGAGAGAACCTGGACACCTTGAAGCAGAGCGGCTTCTACGAAGGATGCCACAAATATCTGCAAGCCCTCGGCGTGAAGACCTCCGACATCATTAAACCCCTCGATAACCCGATCAGGGCACAGGGCGCCATCGCCATCCTGACGGGAAACCTCGCACCGGAAGGAGCTGTCGTCAAGCATGCCGCCATCTCTCCCAAGCTGATGCAGGCGACCTTGAAAGCACGCGTATTCGATTGCGAAGAAGAGGCCCTCCAAGCCGTACTGACCAAAGACATCAAGCCGGGTGAAGCCGTGTTCATCCGCTACGAAGGCCCCAAGGGCAGCGGCATGCCCGAGATGTTCTACACAACAGAGGCCATCGCCTCCGACCCCGAACTGATCGAGACGATTGCCCTGATCACAGACGGACGCTTCTCAGGCGCCACGCGCGGCCCTGCCATCGGCCATGTTTCCCCCGAAGCCTCCGAAGGCGGCCCGATAGCCCTGGTGGAAGACGGCGACCTGATCAGCATCGACATCCCCGCCCGCAGGCTCGACATTACCGGAACCGGCGGCGTTCCCAAAAGCCCGGAAGAGATGGAAGCGATCCTCTCCGAACGGCGTGCACGATGGGTGCAGCCCGCTCTGCGTTTCAACACTGGTATTCTGAGTATTTTCACCCGCAACAGCGTTTCGCCGATGAAGGGTGCTTATATGGAGGATACCCGTCATGGCTGATCCGGCAACCCTCCTGTTAGTCACCGTACTGGCAATCGGATTGTTGCTGGTACTGGTTTTGTGGATCAAACTGCATCCTTTCCTGTCGCTCCTGATCACGGCTATGTTCTTAGGTATCGCCTCCGGCATGCCGTTAGGGAAGGTGACCGACTCCATCCAGAGCGGCCTGGGCGGGACATTAGGATTTGTGGCAACGGTTGTCGGGATCGGCAGCATCTTCGGCCAGATACTCGAAGCATCCGGCGGAACGGAGGCGATTGCCAAGACACTGATCCGGCGTTTCGGGAAAGAGAAGGCGCATTGGAGCCTGTCGTTCGCCGGGTTCCTGATTGCGATTCCCGTGTTCTTCGACGTGGGCTTTATCATCCTCGTGCCGGTGGTCTATGCGCTGGCTAAGGATACCAAGAAATCGACTTTATACTATGCCATCCCGCTGCTGGCGGGGTTGGCAGTGACGCATACGTTCATCCCTCCTACTCCGGGTCCGGTGGCTGTGGCCGACATGTTAGGGGCCGACTTAGGATGGGTGATCCTGGTCGGGGCGATTATCGGGCTGCCTGTTGCAATCATTGCAGGGCCTCTGTTCGGCAAATACATCGGAAACAAGATATATGTCGCTCCACCGCCCCACGTGATGGAAGAATTGGCAAAAGGGGACCGTACGGATGATGCCCATTCCCTCCCCTCTTTCGGCATGGTGTCTGCCATCATCGGCATTCCGCTAATCCTGATGGTGGTTAAGTCTATGGTCGAACTGTTTATCAAACTGGGATACATGGGGAAAGGAATGTTCTACGAAGTAGCGTCTTTCCTGGGACATCCGTTCACGGCGCTGATCCTTGCGACATTGATTGCCGCCTGGCTGTTAGGCACACGGCGGGGCTATACCCGCAAAGAGCTGCTCGACATCAGCACGAAGGCATTGGCTCCGGCGGGCATGATTATCCTGATTATCGGTTCGGGAGGTGCATTCAAACAAATGCTGATCGACAGCGGTGTCGGCGATGTGCTGGCGCAACTGATCTCGAAGACGCAGTTCCCGCCGATCATACTTGCCTTTATCATTGCAGCGGCGGTACGCATCATCTTAGGTTCAGCCACCGTCTCGATGATTACGGCTGCAGGGATCGTCGGCCCGATACTCAGTGCCTATACCCTTTCGGATATGCATTGCGCCCTGATCGTCATCTCGATCGCCTCCGGCGCTACGATCCTCTCGCACGTCAACGACAGCGGCTTCTGGCTGGTCGGCAAATACCTCGGACTAACGGAGGTCCAGACGCTAAAATCGTGGACGGTCATGGAAACCATCATCGCGTTAGGGGGATTCGGGCTGGCGTTGTTGCTGAGCTTGTTTGTATAAAAATAATACATTGACAAAAAAGAGATGAAAGACATACAGGCCTTATCAATTAGGGCTTTCAAGTGCTGGACAGCATCAGCTCATGTGCTATTAAAAACATGTAACTATCTGATAATAAGGATTGCTATTAAAAACATTTCCGGATTTTTCACATTCCGGTGAAGTTTTCGGATTTCGGGCGGTACATGTTTTTTTGTATCTTTGTGCACTAAACGAAACAAGAATGTACAGGATAGTTCATTTATTGACACTTTTAGGAGTTATCTCCTTCATTTCATGCAATAGTAAAAAGCAATATTATGAAGAGAGCGGCACTGTGTTTCATACCTTATACAACATCAAGTATGAGGCGCCACAGCTCTTGACAGACAAGATCGATGCAGAGCTACAGCAATTTAATCTGTCTCTGAATCCGTTCAATCCCAATTCGATCATCGCAAAGGTCAACAACAACGAGCCAGTAGAGGTGGACGAATGGTTTACGGAAGTGTTCAACAAGTCGATGGAGGTCTCACGCAACTCGGACGGTGTTTTCGACATTACCTGCGCCCCTCTGGTCAACGTCTGGGGATTCGGGTTCAGCAAAAAAGACAGCGTGACACCGGAGATGATCGACAGTCTCAAAACGTTTGTGGGTTACCAAAAGGTACATCTGGACGGCCGGCGGGTGGTGAAAGACGATCCGAGGCTGTTGCTCAACTGCTCGGCCATCGCCAAGGGATACTCGTGCGACGTGATCGCCCGCCTACTCGAACGCGAGGGGGTGGAGAATTACATGGTCGACATCGGCGGCGAGGTGATGATGAAGGGTGTCAACCAGAATGGCGCATGCTGGCGTGTCGGCATCAACCTGCCGGAAGACGACACGACAGGCATCAAGAACAAGTATGACGAAGTCATCCAGTTATGCCGGAAAGGGGCAATCGCCACCTCAGGCAATTACCGTAACTTTTACATCAAGGACGGCAAGAAATATGCCCACACAATCGATCCGCGAACCGGTTATCCCTCGGAGCAAAGCGTGTTGAGCGCAACAATCGTTGCTGCCGACTGCATGACGGCAGACGCCTATGCTACTGCTTTTATGGCGATGGGATTGGAAAAGGCACGGCAGATGGCCGATTCTTTACCGGATATCGAATACTACGTAATATATGCTGATGATAATGGAAAGCACCAGGTTGAATATTCAAAAGGGATGCTCCAGTATCTGCCTAAACGGAAAGCGACGCTTAGCTCGGATAAACCCTGATTCATTAGATATGAGAGAACACTTCCCGAACCAGTTCGAATGTAGAACGGCAAAGGCAGGTGAGGTTTTATGCAATACCGAAGACACCGGCAATGTGTTACTGTTTGTTTCGTCCGGCAAGGTGGCTGTCCTTAACAGGGAACAGGCCCCGGTCATAGAAGTAGACGAAGGATATTTTGCATTATTACCTGCCGAGAAATGCTTTATTGCCAAAGCTGTTACCCCGGCGCAGACCGTGCTTATGCAGGCCGGTCCACTCTCTGAAATGATAACGGACGACCCGGAATGGGATCCGGATCGTCCTGTGATACTCCCTATATTCCCATCTCTTGCCAAAACCCTATACCTGATGGAATATTATCAAAAGGAAAACCGAGTTCGGTTGAATTGAATGATTTATCATCATTTAATTTATTACGCAACTGACCTTGTCCGTTACATTATTCTGGTGCAGGGTGACGAGCACCTTGTTGTTGTCGCTGTATTGCCAGTCGGTTACGGGGACGTTGTTTACCTGTACTTTGGTGGGGCACTGCGGGGCGTCGATCTCCAGTTCGTATGTCCGCGACCGGTACATGCCGTCGTAAGAGCCTTCTACCGGGAAGATGGTAAACTCGGTCTTTTGTCCGTTTTGCCTGCACTCGAAGCGGGTCGCAGCGATCGCACCTGTTTCGTAGTTGTAGGTGAGGCCGTCGTCTTCATACATTATATAAGATGTGGTTCCTTTGGGGAAGACTTTCACCATTAATGTGTCCAGGGGCTTCTCGCCGATATACTGCATTTCTTTTTGGAACGGGATAATGGCTCCTTCGCGGACAAACAGCAGGCCGGCGCGGTTATCGGGGACCGTATGCTGCACTTCTCGCCCACCAGCCAGTTTCTCGCCTGTCCAGTAGTCGATCCAGTTGCCTTTCGGCAGGTAGATCGAGTCGCTGAATATGCTGACGAGGAAGTTCTCGCCGAACATATACTGATAGACCATATCATCCGTCTTGCGGTCGTCGGGGAACATCAACGGCATGGAACGGACGATCGGCATACCGGTCTGCGCTCCTTCCAGGGCTGCCGAATAGATATACGGCATGAGGGAGTAACGCAACTTCACATAGTCACGGTAGATATTCTTTTCCTTTTCCGGGAAATAGAAGGGCTGGTGCAACGAGTACCAGCTGTTGATCTGCACCCAGGGCAGGAAGAGGCCGAAATGCAGGCTCTGCAATTCTTCGTCCTTATTCACATTCATCACATCGCAGGATGTGTTCATGAAACCGCTCATCCCGAGATTCAACTGGTCGAAGAGGGCGGTGCGCCCGCCTCCGTTATCACCGCTGGTCGAGGCGCTCCAATGCTGGGTTCCGGCCCATCCGGCGGTGTAATGGTGCCAGGAACGGCGTCCGGTATGCTTGCGGGTCATCTTGTACATTTGTTTCGGGAGAAGGACTTGGTTCAGGTTATGCATTTCCTTATCCGTACGTCCGTTATAGTATTGGAAGTTCGGGTGTTCGTCGATCGTGCGGGCGGGGTCCAGCTTGAAACCGTCTACGCCGTTGTCCATAAAGTGGGTCAGGTGGTCCATCCAGTGTTCCAGCCCGGAAGTATCTTTTCCGGCAGCGGCGGCCAACGCGTCCTCTTCGGCGATGCTCAGGTCATATTCTTCGCACAGCCAAAGCCCCAGGTGATAGCCCATCCCATGCAGGCGGCCGATGAGGAGGCGGTGGTTCTCTTTCTTCGGATAGCGGGTCGAATCCCAATAGGCTTCTGCCGAGAACAGCTTATAGTTCCATTTCTTCTTGGTCGAAAAGTCGTAGCGTTTCTCCATCCACTGGGGTTCGAGCCAGAAGAGGTCGCAGGGTACGCCCATGTCGCGGAAACGGACGGCATCGTTCAGGATATCGAACTGGTTTTCGAGCATGTTCGGTCCGAAACATAAGCCGTACGCCCATTTCGGCAACAGGTAGGGCTTGCCGGTAATCGTGGTGTAATCGTTGATCACGTCGGGCATCGAATTGCCGAACATCAGGTAAAAGTCGGCCTCGTCGGTCGTGTTATAGATAGAGAAGACGTCCGGCTGGTAGCTGCCGATATCGAAGAAGTTCTTACGTGTCGTATTGTTGAAGACGCCCCAGTTTTCGGAGCTGATCATAAAGGGCATCGGGATCTCGGTGTGCTGGTAGGTGGTCCACATACGAAGCAGTTCGCCGCGATGCTGAATATGGTCGCGACTCGTGCTGCCGCCGCCATAGAAACGTTCACCGTCTTTGAGGGAGATGGAAAGGATGCTGGTGTTTTTATAGTCACCGGTTTCCGCCATGTCTTTAGATGATCCTTTGCTGCTATCGTCGCCGATGATCGTACCGTTGTTCGGCACTTTCATATCCTTATATTTGGCGTTGATCACTTTGCCCAGGTTCGTACAGAGCGGATCGGCAGAAGTCAGAAAGACAGCTTTCTCGATAATCACCCGGCCCTTGCGGTCGGAGACGGTGATGGCTCCGGTCTTTTTGTCGACTTTCAGCCGGTAAGCGCCGGTCGATACTTCAAACTGCTGTTTGTTGTCTTTCGGGGAAACTGCAACCGGCTCCCAATCCGTTTTAATGATGCCGTAGCGTTGCATCAATGACTCGGAAAAGGTTGGACGGGGCGTAATCCGTATCCGGAATATTCCATCCGTACATACCTCCACATTCATGTTCAGCCCGTTCTGCAACCGGACGTCAAAGGTCTGTTTCTCATTTGCTGCAAAAACGGATTGCAGGAGAAACAGGCTTACAAGCAAATAGTAGATCTTTTTCATGATACTCAAAAGTTAATACCACAAAAGTACAGACTTCCTCTTTGCCTTACCTTCAATAAATCATCTTAAAACATAGAATTTTGTCAATTCTTTACAGCTTCTTCAGTTCCTGATAGAGAAGCCGGACCGGCAAGCCCATGACGTTATAGAAGCTGCCGTTGATGGCTTCGACCGCCACATATCCGATCCATTCCTGTATGCCGTAGCTGCCGGCTTTATCGAAGGGATGGTACTTATCGACGTAGTAGGTGATCTCCTCGTCGTCCAACTCGGCAAAACAAACGGCCGACGCGGCAGAAAAAGAGACTGTTTTATCCTTTGTCATGATGCAAACGCCTGTTATAACCTCATGGACACGTCCAGATAGTTTCCGCAGCATGGCAATGGCGTCTTCACGGTCTTTCGGCTTGCCCATTATCTCATCAAAGGTCCACACGATCGTATCGGCTGTAATCAACAGCTCGTCGTCCGGCATTGTCGGGAGATAGGCTTCCGCCTTTTTCCGGGCCAGATAGACAGGGATGTCTTCCGCCTTCAATGTCTCCGGGTATGATTCGTCTATACCTGGAATCACCTGGACTTCAAAATCAATATCCAATCCCGCCAACAATTCACGCCGGCGGGGAGAATTGGATCCCAGGACGACCTTATATTTCTTTAAATTAGGTAATACCATATCTCATAATTCATAATTCACAATTCATAAATCCTCTCTTACCAGCCGAAAGCCTCGTCTCCCATCCAGTGGCCCTGGGCCTTCATCGTCTGTTCGATTACATCACGGGCAACACCTTCCCCCCCATTTTTATGGGAAATGTATTTGGCGATGCGCTTGATCTCCGGCGCAGCATCGGCTGGCGCAACAGGCAAACCGACCAACTGCATCACTTCGTAATCAGGGATATCATCGCCGGCGTACATCACTTCTTCGGGCTGCAATCCGGTCTTTGCCAGAAAATCCCGGTAATCGTGGACCTTAACGGCGCTCTTCATATATATATGGGTAATACCCAGGCGGGAAAAGCGGATCTTCACCGCTTCCGTGTAGCCGCCGGTAATAATCGCAACCTGATACCCCTTCTTGACGGCAAGCTGCAAGGCATAGCCATCCTTTATATTGACTGTACGCATGGGGTCGCCGTTCGGATGCAACGAAACCACGTCGCACGACAGCACACCATCCACATCAAAGACAAATGCTTTTATCTTACTTAAATCATAATTGATACTACTCATATTTGTGCCTCCTTATGTATGCTTTGGCTGATCTGCCGGTAGATCGACCTCATATCGGGATCGGCCAGCATGGCCAGGTGTTTATTGATTACATTTTCGTCATAGCGGATAGCCGGACCGGTCTGCGCCTTGGCGGGCGTCATCGTATGTACTTTGGCTGCCGTCTCATCGATAAGCGGCAGGAGGACATCGGCCGGGATCTCCTGCTCCTGCAGTATCTTAACAGCCAGCGCATAAATATGGTTGGTGAAGTTACAGGCAAAGACGGCGGCCAGATGAAGGCTCTTGCGTTTATCGGACGGCAGGAAACGGATGTTTCCGGAAAGCTGTCCGGCTATCTGTTGCAGTTTGCCGGCATTCTCCGGCGTATTGGCTTCCAAGAAAAAGGGAATCACGCTGAAGTCTACGGGGCGCGTTTTACTAAAGGTTTGCAAGGGATAGATGACGCCATAGTCGGCAGTATATCCGTTGAAGACATCCATCGGCATGCTGCCTGCCGTATGTACCCATAATCCGCGGTTGGGCCTGATCCGGGCGATCACATCTGCCAGTACCGTGTCTTTCAGGGAAAAGACATACAGGTCGGCATCCGTATCGACCTCTTCGGGAATAGTTGTCCAGGGGCAGCCCAACTGAGCAGCCAACCGTTCGGCGTTCTCCGGCGTATGGCTATAAACCTGTCCGATCTCCATTCCTTTTCGGTGCATTTCGAGCGAGAGGCGGGTCGCCAGGTTGCCGGAGCCTAAAAAAATAATCTTCATGCTTCTTCCGGTCCGTTTTCGCCCGGCATGGGATATGAGCCTAAATGTATCTTTTCCCATTGCAGGTGGGATTCGTCAAACGGTTTCCGTTCCTGGTCCTTATATCCGAAACCGATAATCGAAAGGACTTCCAACTGATAGGGGATATTCAGCAGGCCGCGCACATACTGGGCGGCATCCGCATCGTCTTCCGTCTGGCGGTTCCGGATCTGGCACCAGCAGCTACCCAACCCGAGATCTTCGGCCTGCAACTGCATGTAAATCGAGGCGACAGAGGCGTCTTCCACCCAAACGTCGCTTTCCATCACATTCGCCAATACCACGACTGCCAGCGCACAATCTTTCAGGAAGGCTGCTCCCACCGGTTTGCATTCCGACAGTTTTGCCAACATCTCTTTGTCTTCCACGACAACAAACTGCCAGGGGTTCTTCCGCTTGGAGGCGGGCGCCATCAAGGCGGCTTTCAATATCGTTTCCACCTGTTCCGGACTCAACAACTGGTCCGTAAACTTACGGGTACTTCTTCTGTTTTTTATTAATGATGAGAAACTTTCCATTTTATCTTTTACTTATATATATTGTGAAACAGATAACAAAGGTAATTATTTAGCTGAAAAAGAACAAAAGAATGAACAAACAACTATTACCTTTGCGGCATCAAATCGTTAAATGTAAAATAAGGAACAATGGATTTCTCAATCTGGATGCAATCTCCCTCCGACTGGTCGATACTGTTCATATCGGCATTACTAATCGGAATATCCAAGACCGGGATTCAGGGGATCAGCATGCTTGCAGTCCCCCTGATGGCGATCAACTTCGGAGCTAAACCCTCTACCGGGCTGGTTTTACCGATCTTGTGCATGGCGGATTTAGTAGCCGTCCTCTATTACCGGAGAATAGCCGAGTGGAAATATGTACTTAAACTGTTGCCGTCAGCGCTGGCTGGTTTTGCCGTTGCCTTGCTGGTCGACCGGCTTATTCCGCCGGAAGGGTTCAAACGCCTGATGGGCGCCTGCCTGTTCGCGGTATTGATTATCATGTTCTGGTCTGAATGGAAAGGCAAGGATAACAAACTTTCGGCTTGTTGGTGGTACGGCCCCGCTTTCGGGTTATTGGGCGGTTTCACGACAATGATCGGCAATGCTGCCGGGCCGGTCATGGCCATCTATCTGCTGTCGGTCAAGATGCCCAAGATTAACTTTATCGGGACGAACGCCTGGTTTTTCCTCGTCATCAACTATTTAAAGATACCGGTACAAGTGCTTGCCTGGGATAACATAACGGTAACGACTCTTATGCTGGACCTGTGCACACTTCCTTTCGTTATTATCGGAGGCGTTTTGGGCATCGCATTAGTCAAGAAACTTCCGGAGAAGGAATTCCGCTACTTCACGACGGCGGTGACCTGCGTGTCCGTGTTTATGTTACTGATATAGTAACTATTTTGCCAAGTAAACAATTCAGGCGGAAAATAAATCCTTATTTCCTGCGTTAGTAAAGCTATAACTATAATAGATTATGAAGATTCGTGCAATAGCTGCGCTACTATTTATATTATTTTCGATCAGTGCTTTCGGACAGGGACGTGCCAAAATCAGCGGTTATGTCCGCGATGCAGACGGCAACCCGCTCGACCTGGTCAATATCCGGGTAAAGAACACCCTGAACGGAACGATGAGTAATGAAAAAGGCCACTACTCACTCTCGGTTGCGACCGGAGACTCGGTCACGCTTATCTATTCATGCCTGGGCTACAACAAGGCAGAACGGATTATTCCACAGGTCACCAAAGACATGCGGCTCAATGTCCAGATGAACTATACCTCCATCGAACTGGGAGAAGTCACCACCACCGCAATCCGCAAACAGACAACAACCCTTGAAACGCTGAATGCCGACCGTGTGAAGTTGCTCCCCGACCCTGCCGGCGGAAGCATCGAAAGTCTGGTCGTTACGTTTGCCGGCGTCTCCTCCAACAATGAATTAAGTTCGCAATACTCGGTCCGGGGCGGAAGTTACGACGAAAACATCGTCTATGTCAACGGCCTGGAAGTGTTCCGTCCGCTCCTGATCCGTTCCGGACAGCAGGAAGGGCTCAGTTTCATCAATCCGGACCTGACGGAATCCGTCAATTTCTCTGCCGGCGGGTTCGAAGCACGTTATGGAGACAAGATGAGTTCCGTGTTGGACATCACGTATAAGAAGCCTAAAATGTTTGAAGGTTCCGCATCTGCCAGCCTGTTAGGGGCCAATGCATACATCGGAAGTTCATCGGGCAAATTCACCCAGGTGACCGGTTTCCGTTACAAGACTGGCCGTTCTCTCTTGAAGACGACCGATACGGATGCCGAATACGACCCGAACTTCATCGACCTGCAGACCTATATCACCTACCAACTTGCCCCGAAATGGGAAATAAACTTCCTGGGAAACCTGGCCATCAACAAGTTCACATTCATTCCACATACACGTGAGACATCTTTCGGCACAGCCACCAATGCAAAGAAGTTCACGGTATATATGAACGGACAGGAACGGGACAGGTTCGAGACTCTCTTCGGAGCGCTGACGTTGAAACACAACCTGAACGAACATACGGAATTGGGCCTGCAAGCCTCTGCCTTCACCAGTAAAGAAGAGGAAGGATACGACATCGCCGGTGATTACTGGCTGGGAGACGCCGCCGAAGAAAACAGCGGAGATATGCAGGAATTATCCGTAGCCCGCTATAACGAGCATGCCCGCAACCGGTTACATTCGAACATCATGAATGTCGGCCACTACGGAATTGCCCGCATCAAAAACAACACGCTGAAATGGGGCGCAACGGTGCAGATGGAGAAAATAAACGATAAAATCAGCGAATGGGAGAAAAGGGACTCTGCCGGCTACTCGCTTCCGCAAGGAGGCGGTACGGTGAATGTGATTGCCAACCTGTTCTCTGACAACAAGCTGGAAAGCACGCGCATCTCCGGTTACCTGCAGGATGTACTCAAGTTCCGTACCAAACAAGGATTGTTCACATTGGTAGGCGGCGTACGCGGCAGCTATTGGAGCTATAATAAGGAATTTATATTCAGCCCGCGCGTTTCGCTCGGGTTCATTCCGAACTTCGACCAGAACCTGACTTTCCGCCTGGCTTCCGGTCTGTACTACCAGTCTCCGTTCTACAAGGAACTGCGCACCACCGTACAGGACGAATACGGCAACAGCATCATCCAGCTGAACGAAAATCTGAAATCCCAACGCTCCATACATGTCATCGCCGGAGGTGATTACACCTTCCGGGCATCGGGCCGTAACTTCAAACTCAGTGCCGATATGTATTACAAAAAACTGGACGACCTGAATCCCTATACCGTAGACAACGTAAAAATCCGTTACTACGGAGAGAACTGCGCCAAGGGCCATGCGATGGGACTCGATGTCAAATTCTTCGGAGAGTTTGTTCCGGGCACAGACTCCTGGATCAGCTTCTCGCTGATGAAGGCGGAACAGAGCATCCGGGGCAGCAAATATGTCCCGATGCCGAACAGCCAAGGATATAACGTATCGGTCTTTTTCCAGGATTATTTCCCCGGCTACAAGCGTGTCAAGCTGAACCTGAAAGGCGTATTGTCAGGCGGCCTTCCCGTCACAGCCCCCCGTACGGGCTATGAAGACGGCTATTTCCGCACACCAGCCTACAAGCGCGTAGACCTGGGTTTCTCTTACCAGCTTGCCGGCGGAACGGATGCGATCATGGACCGGGGCTTCTTTCGCAACCTGAAGAACATCTGGCTCGGACTCGACGTGTTCAACCTGTTCGATATTAAAAACACAAGTTCCTATTATTGGATCACGAACATCGACAACCATCAATACGCAATCCCGAATTACCTGACCGGACGCCAGCTGAACGTCCGCCTTATTGTCGACTTCTAAAAAAGCGAGAAGCAGGAGGGAAAACTCACAGATAAATTATTTACAATAACCCCTTTTTCGGCGGTTTTTCTATTTCGTCCGAAATCTTGATCCATTTTGAATTGACTCTTTTCACGGTTTAAGCCTTCCTTTCTGACAACAAGAAAAACGAGGTGCGCAGTCCGTTTCGAAAAATATGCAATTTGATTATCGGAAGGCATAAATGACGGCAAAGTGATAAACCTTAACTCCCGTAGAATCGATTATTTCAAAATAAAACGGACGGTGTCCCCAATATTCCAAAGAAGTTTTAGGGCCTTGTCGCCATGACGACCGTCCTAATCGCGATGATGACCGTCTTCATTTAAATGGCGACCGTCTTCGTATGGGTACGATGACCGTCTTCAGGGCGATAAAGTGCCGGGAAAATGAAATAAAGGTTGACTTCCCGGCAATAAACTCCCCGGAAAAGAGGAAAAAGTCCCTTTTTGGCGACTGAAAAGCGGATTGACATTTATTCTGTTTCGAATGTCTTTTTATCTTGAAAAACACGTTTTATACAATAAGCCGAGAGCTTATTCCACGACTATCGGACGAATCAGATCGCCGCCGATCGAGACTTTGTCTTTGCCATATACGGACATATCGACAATATAAGCATTCCGCTGATTGATTTCAGTCCGGCTCTTATGCGCATGGAAGATATAACGATATTTTCCTTCCCGGTCCATAAACGGTGCGCCATGTCCGGTTCCGACAAGCTCGTCCACTTTATGCAGCAAGGGATTCCGCCCGCTTTTCTTCCACAGACCGAAAGGCGATGCGGAAGTGGCATAACCGACTGCGTAGTCCTGGCTCCTATAGTCGTTCGCTGAATAGAATAGATAATAAAGACCGTTTCGCTTAATCACGGAAGGGCCTTCTGCAACCTTGCCGTATACTGTTTCCCACGGCTCGGTCGCCTCGATACATTGTGTAAGCGTCTCTTCCTTTATTTCTTTCAGATTGTCTTTCAGTTCCACACACCAGATCACGTTGCCATTCGTGAAACGGACGAAATAAAGGTAAGCCTTTCCATCTTCATCAAACAAGACGGAAGTATCGATTCCCTTTTCTTCAAGGATAGGTTTCTTTTCGTCCTGGACAAACGGACCTAAGGGAGAATCAGACGTCGCTACACAAATATGCTCTTCTACCGAATAGAAGAGATAAAACTTCTTATCCTTCCCGACATAATAGACCTCCGGTGCCCAAAACCATTTGTCTCCGTAAGAGTCCTCTTTACTCAATGCCGGGTTCGCAGCTCGCCTCCATGATTTCAGATCTTTAGAAGAATATACATCAAAGCCGTCTCCCCTTGAAGTCCCGTATGCATAATACGTATCCTTATAGCATAAAATATAGGGATCAGCAATCGGCAAAACAGTAGAAACGGTTTCTTCCCCCAGACTGGCAATACTAACAGACACTGTCCACAACAAAGTAAAGAGGATCTTTTTCAGTATATTTGTATTCATAATGTATTCGTTTAATATGGATAACCGGTACTTTTTTATACATTGCAAATGTAATCAATTATTTTCTTTTCCGATATATTTGTTTTCTATCCGGAAATTCATATCTTTGCACCCGCTAATACAAACAGCTTAAATTAATTATTTCAAACATGGCAACAAAAATTAGATTGCAGAGACACGGTCGCAAAAGCTACGCTTTTTATCAGATCGTAGTCGCAGACAGCAGGGCTCCACGTGATGGAAAGTTTATTGAAAGGATAGGTTCTTATAATCCGAACACTAATCCTGCTACAGTAGATTTGAACTTCGAAAGAGCTTTGTATTGGTTACAGGTAGGTGCACAGCCTACAGACACCACTCGTAACATTCTTTCACGTGAAGGTGTTTGCATGAAGAAACACTTATTGGAAGGTGTAAAGAAGGGTGCATTCGACGAAGCAGCAGCGGAAACAAAATTCCAGGCTTGGTTGAAAAACAAACAAGCTTCTGTTGAAGCAGTAAAGACAAAAGATAGCGAAGCTGCTAAGGCAGCAGAAAAAGCTCGTCTTGAAGCAGAAAAAGAAGCAAACAAGGCAAAAGCTGAAGAAGTAGCTAAAAAGAAAGCAGAATTAGCAGCCGCCGCTGCCGCAAAAGCAGCAGAAGAAGCAGCAGCAAACGCTCCTGCAGAAGCAGCTCCCGCAGCAGAAAGCGCAGAATAATTCCTGCCAGCCAAATAAAAAAGAGGACATCCTTATCGTAAGGATGCCCTCTTTTTTTATGCCCGAAACCATGTGGGTATGGTTGAAGCCACGTGGTGTATTGCCTACCCACGTGGCTGAAAATTACTTTTTGCCCAGTAGGAATCCGTTGATCTGTTCAACGAACTGTTCCTTTGAAAGTGCGCCCTGTGCGATCTGCGGTTTTCCCTTTGCCGGGATGAACAGCAGGGTAGGGATGCTCTGTATGCCGAAAGCGGCGGCCAGTTCCTTCTCGTTGTCGACATTGATCTTATAGATGATGATGTCGTTCTTATACTCTCCGGCCAGTTCCTTCAGGATAGGAGAAACTTTCTTGCAGGGTCCGCACCAGTCGGCGTAGAAGTCTACGATACAAGGCTTCGTGCCTTCGTACACCCATTCCGATTGATTTTTTTCGTAATTATATACTTTGGTCAGGAAATCTGCCTTGTTCAGAACGACTACTTCGCCCTGAGCAGCGACACCTCCCGTTTCATTTTTATCCGATTTGGCAGACATGGAGCAACTGACGAGCAGCAACACGACTGAAATCAGGAATAAATCTTTCAACTTTCTCATATAAAACTTATTACTTCATTGATAATTATAGAATACAAAAATAGCAATAAAACGGATACAACTCCCATCCCTTGCGGTTAAAAGAAAAATATTAGCGTAAAAAGAAAAAAATATCTCCAAAGATTAGGAGATATAAAAATAATCACTACCTTTGCACCGCAATCGAGAGAAAACGATAGCAAAACATATTGGAGAGGTGGCAGAGTGGTCGATTGCGGCGGTCTTGAAAACCGTTGAACTGCGAGGTTCCCGGGGTTCGAATCCCTGTCTCTCCGCGATATAAGGGTGTAAATCAGTTATTTATGAGATTTACACCCTTTTTGCATTCAATATAAGGTCGTGTATTTTTATGTTTTTTAGCCAATAGCCTTTGTGATAAATTCATTTGGAACAAAAATTATAACTTGAATCCTCTACTTTTCTTGGTTCCTCTGTAATGTTGCGTAAACTTTGCCGTAATTTATCAAATTGTTCTTTAAACTATTCTTCTATTTACTTTACAAGGATTTCCAACAGCAAGGCTATTTTCCGGAATTGATTTTGTAACCACACTTCCTGCACCAATCACACTTCCTTTTCCGATAGTCACTCCGGCAAGAATAATGCTGCCGCCACCAATCCATGCATTATCTTCAACTACGATTGGCAGAGCTTTGGTCTTGAAGAACAGCTCTCCTGATTTTTCATCCCAATTATCCACAAATCTTTCCTCGAAATGAATAGGATGAGTAGCAGTGTAAAACTGTACATTGGGAGCAATCAGCACTCTGTCACCAATATGAATATGATTTTCATCCATCATCGTACAGTTATTATTGATGATCGTCTTTTCTCCGATAAAAATATGTTTACCGCATTGACAAGTGAAGTTATAGCCTATGCTCGAATGATTCCCGATGCTTCCTAACATCTTGGAAAGGATTTCTTTTCTTTCCTTTTCTGTGGTCGTTATATCATTCAACACAGATAGACACTTTTGGGTTTTGACTATCATTTCTAAAACTTCTGCATCCAAATAGTTGCAATATTCTCCGGACAAAAAACGTTGGTAGTTGTTTATTTCTTTCATTATTTTGAATCCCGATTTAAGATATATATTATGGTATAAAGGTATGAAAAAGGAGCAATCTTAAAAAACATAGGTGTTTTGTTTCTTGAATACGTAAGTATTTTTCATAACCGTCCGGCAGCTTTTTTCAAAAAGATAGGCAGTGTTAACAGATGAGTAGGCAGCGCTTTGTAAACGGGTAGGCATTCATTTTCAGGCTTCGTACTTTTCGAGATTTTTTTTCTTAAATCAGGATTCACCTGATTTGTATTTGTGGTTTAGGTATTGATATTTATAGAGTAACTTGCTGACGCCACCTTAAAAAGCGGCGTCACCTTTCAGTTTTAGCGCGGTGACGCTGGAAAAGAGCTCCGGCGTCACCACATTATTCTTTGAATATCAGAACGTATGTTCTGTATTTTTTTAAGTGACGCCGAGAATCTATCTTATTTTAATTAGAGATTTACCTTATTGCTTTCTTCCTATTAAATTCGTAGATTTGTTGTGAACAAATAAAAACGATACCCTAAATGGAAGAAACTATTCGGATACAGTATTATCAGTCCCCTTGCGGAAAATTGATTATCGGTTCATATGGAGGTAAATTATGTTTATGTGACTGGCTGAATGAGGAGCGTAGAAAGCTGATAGATGCCCGGCTTCAGAAAGAACTGCATGCCGTATATGAGGAAGGTACGTCTGCTATCATTGAAGAGGCAATGACTCAACTTGATGAATATTTCGACCAAAAACGCAATGTTTTCAATATTCCTTTGCTTTTCGCCGGAACAGATTTTCAGAAGAAGGTTTGGAATGAACTGCTGAAAATACCTTATGGGATGACAGAGTCGTATGCCGGGCTATCACAGCGTTTGGGTAATCCCAAAGCCGTACGTGCAGTAGCTGCTGCCAACGGTGCGAATGCCATTTCGATATTCGTTCCTTGTCATCGTATTATTGGCAGCAATCATCAGCTGACAGGTTATGCCGGAGGGCTTGAGGCGAAAAAGTTATTGCTCGAACTGGAATCGCCTGCAAGCTTGTTTGGATAGTTGGTAGACCGATGGCTAAATCCCGACAATCTTCTCGAACCGCTTCTCCATACATACGCTGACGTCGGTCGTAACGAACTTCCCGTTGTAGAAAAGAGTGAACAGGGTAGCCGGGGTAGGAGCGTCCTGTGCCTGTTCCATCGTCTCCAGTTTGATGATTTTCAGCGGTATACCTTTCCTTTCGGCCATCTCTGCCAGCGTACCGCGTACATGAAATTCCGTGAACGGGCAACGGTTGGTGTAATAGACGACCGCGCCGTTCTTCTCCTCGCATTCCCCGCTTCGCACGCTTGCCCTGAACGACGGGTCGGGGGCTTCGGAGTCGATTTTCAAAGCCAGCAGGCTGAAACCGTCAGGCAGCTTCTCCACCGTTTGGAAACCCTGGCGCAAAAGCCATTTGGTGTCGCTCATAAAATGGAACTTGGAGGTGCCCGCTACGGTGACCAGCCCCGCCTTTCCCTGTGTCCTGGCATCGTCGATGGCGGATTGCAACAGGGCCTTTCCGTGCCCGCATCCTTTGTACTGCCCTGAAACCCAGAAGCAGTTTATCATCAGATAACCGGGGGCATCGACGGGAACCCATGCCTTTTCGGCGGGAACATATTCGATAAATACCTTGGCGCGTTCGTCGAGACGGCGGAATACGTATCCGTTATCGAACTCTTTCCTGAGCCATTCTTTTTTCAGCTCGTAACTTTCCTTGCATTTCTTGTCGGAGAAGGCGCAGCAGATATGTTCGGTTGCGATGTTTTCCTTCGTCAGGGTGATGTATTTCGTTTCCATGATGATCTTATTTTATGGGTATGTAAATCTTGGTTAGAGCCGCTTCGCTGTCCGTCCCGGTGTAATGGATGTATTCCTCGAAAGGCATCCCGTGGCGGATGGTGTGGTTGAAGCTGACGCTGATGTTGTTGTAAAACTCCTGCAGGCTGGAATAACTGCCTTTCAACGTATAAACGGCATATTTCCCTTTCCGCAGCCGGAGTGTGCCGAAGACGCCTGCCGCTTCGACCGGCTTATCCACCGTTGCACAGGCGTAGAAGCGGCATTGTCCGGCTGTGGTGACGTTCGGATCGTCGAAACTCAGGCCGATGAAGCGGGTGGCGGCGGATAGTGCCTGCTTTTCTTCCAGGAACTTTATCAGCTTGTTCCAGGCCGTTTCGTAAGGCTTTTCCTCCCCGTATTGTCCCACGATGCGGATATAAATCAGATTCAGGTCTTCCTCCTCGCAGATTTCCGAAGGGACGGTTTCGTATTTGCCACCGCTGCTTTTCACATATTCCTGCAAGCGGGCGTTCAACTCGTTGATATAGGCTTTCGGCGAGATTCCGAACAGCTTCCTGAAGGCTTTCGAGAACGATTGCGGATTGTCGTAGCCTACCCGCGCGGCCAGTTCGGCAAGCGTCATCTCCTCCGTCTGCATATACATGATGGCCCGTTCCATCCGCTGCCTGGCCATGTAGGCATAGAGGGATTCATCGAGGGCGGAGCGCATGATGCGGAGCAACTGCCGCCGGGATACACAGATCCTTCCGGCTATAACGTCCAGTTGTAACGGCTGGTGCAGGTTAGCGCTGATGTAATCGATTACCTGGTTCACCTTTTCCTGATAGATATTTTCGGTACTGCTTCGCATGCTTCTGATTCTTTAGCGACAAAAGTAGGCAATCTATACTGACCGGGAGTTGTCCAATCCGGCCAAATTCAAACCTGTTCTTTTGCCCGGTTTGTTATTTCGCGGATGAAACCGGTTTTTGCATCGGTGTAGCCGTCGCGGTCATGTTCGTACTCTTTTTGTAGTTTGACTTTCAATTCTCCGTAGGCTTGCGCCGTGTCGGGATGGGAGAGAAGGTAGTCGCGGAAATAGAGTTCGTCCCAGTCGCCGGAGTATCTTATGTGGAGGTGGAAGGCCTGACCTTTAAAGCCTTCGGGGGTATAGCCTTTCATAAACATCATATGGGGAGGCGGATTCCCGGGTTGGGGGGAATAGATGTAACCCTCCGCTTCGATGGTCGGGATGAGGCGGGCAAGGTCGGTTTTCTGTTGTATTTCCAGCAATATGTCGATCGTCGGTTTGGCTGTCAGTCCCGGTACGGATGTGCTTCCGATATGGCTGATGCGGACGATATTTTCCGCTCCTACGGCTTTCACGAGGCAGTCTTTTTCTGTTTCGTAACGATTGGGCCAGTCCCGGTCGTGTGCCGAGAGGATGATCGGGAACAGCTGCCAGAGTTCTTCGTTACTCATTTCGTTCAAATTCTTATTTTTCATGGCGGTAGGGTTGGAAAGGTTATTCCGGTTCGTCCGTATCCAGGCAGAAAGGATGGCCGGAGGGGTCGAGCAGTGTACGGGAAGTTTTGAAGTATTGCTCGCCGGCCAAGCTGGCTCCCAGGCTGAGGGCGTGGCGGATGGCTTCTTCCAGGTCGTCGACGTAGAAGTCGAGGTGGAGCATTTGTCCCTGTCTCCCTTCTTGCCAGGGCCAGACGGGTGGTTCGTATTCTTCTATCTCCTGGAAGGCGATGACCATGCCGGTGGGTGAGGTGATGGCCGACCAGCCGTTTGCCTGCGGGTGTGTCCACTGCCAGTTGAGGAGACGGCTGTAAAAGGAGGCCATGAGGCCCGCGTCCTTACAGTCGATCACGATGTTGATCCGGTTGATTGTTGCTTGCTTTGTTTCCATGTTTCCAAAGATAAGATAAGTTTTCGAGATATGGAATTTCCGGGAAAGAGATGCTATTCGATGGCATAACAGATGCTTCCCGGTAGCATAACAGATGCGCAAATAGGGGAGAGAAAGGAAGAATGGGTGGAAATAGTTTTTTGTTTCTTACCGAAAAGGATTAATTTTGTGAGGAAACAAATAAGCAGAAATATTCATGTTCAATAAACTTGTGGCGATAGAGCCTGTAAGCCTGATTCCGTCAGCAGAAAAGAAATTGCAAGATTTTGCGAAAGAAGTAGTTATGTACGATGACATACCCGCGGGAGATGAAGAGGTGGCTGCCCGTATCGGGGATGCGGACGCTGTCCTTTTGAGTTACACCTCCCGGATCGAACGGGCGGCACTGGAGAAATGCCCGAATGTCCGCTATATCGGGATGTGCTGTTCTCTTTACTCGCCGGAGAGCGCCAATGTCGATATCCGTTATGCCAACGAACGGGGGATTGTTGTGACCGGTATCCGCGATTATGGCGACGAAGGGGTGGTGGAGTATGTTATCAGCGAGCTGGTTCGTTGCCTGCACGGCTTCGGACAGGAGGCATGGGATGAAATGCCTCGCGAGATCACCGGATTGAAAGTGGGGATCGTCGGGCTGGGTAAGTCCGGTGGGATGATTGCCGATGCCTTGAAGTTCTTCGGTGCCGATGTCGCCTATTTCGCCCGGAGCGAGAAAGAGGCGGCACGCGGGAAGGGCTACCGTTTCCTGCCGCTTGGTGAACTGTTGTCGCAGAGCGAAGCCGTTTTCTGTTGCCTGAATAAGAACACCGTCCTGTTGCATGAAGCCGAATTCGGGCAGTTGGGCAATAAAAAGATGCTGTTTAATACCGGTTTGTCTCCGGCCTGGGACGAGGCTCCCTTCATGAAATGGCTCGAAGGCGACAACCTCTGCTTCTGCGATACTGCCGGAGCATTGGGAGACAGCCACCTGCTGAACCATCCGCATGTACGTTGCATGCAAGTCTCGACAGGACGTACGCGCCAGGCTTTTGACCGTCTGAGCGAGAAAGTGTTGGCAAACCTTTCAGCCAATTGCAAATAAACAGAGTTGGAATAGGTCGCACACGGATAACCGCTGAAAAATATTAATTATCAGTGTTTTATCCGCGTGCCCTATGTTTTTATATCGTTTTGACAACCTGGCAGGGATTCCCGACCACCAGACTGTTGGAGGGTATTGACTGGGTGACAACGCTTCCGGCACCGATTACGCAGTTATCACCGATAGTAACGCCGGGCAGTACGATTACTCCGCCACCAATCCAGACATCGTTTCCTATCGTAATAGGCAGCGCTCTTGTACGAAAGAACAGCTCTCCCGAGTTTTCATCCCAGTCTTCCACAAATCTCTCGGACGCACTTACCGGGTGGGTTGCAGTGTAGAGTTGCACGTTGGGAGCTATCAGGACGTTATTTCCTATCGTTATATAATTGTTGTCGAGGAAGGTACAGTTCATGTTGATAATCACTTTATCCCCGATAAAGATATGTTTGCCGCATTCGCAGTGGAAGTTTATATCGACTCTTGAATGTTTTCCGACGCGACCGAATAGTTCATGCAGCAAAGCTGTCCTTGCTTCGCTGTTTAAAATGTCGGTCGAATTGAATTCCGCAAGCAACCGTTTGTTACGGACGATCATATTAAACACTTCTTTATCCAGGCGGTTGCAATATTCTCCCGACAGGAATTTCTGATAGTTGGTTTCCATAATGACTGTTTTTTCGGTAAGGATTGTTTATGAACCTCTTAAAAGACGATGGGTGAGGTGATGTTCAGCAGCGTATTCACTACCGACCAACCGGCTATCTCGGCTGTCGCGCTGTAGACGTCGATTACGGCATGTACCTGGTCGTTCCTGATCTCTACCCGTTGTGTATCGCCCGTAAATCCGGGGGTGGACTGCATTGTGACCTGCATGTTCCCGGGGCCTACCGAAGCCCGTGAGGCGGCAACGGTGACATTGACTTTGGTTGGGAAGAGCTTGATGGCTTCTGTTGCACTTCCGGAGAAGACGGTGCGTTGTTCCGTTTGCAACGACTCGTCGTAAACGGGCGTGCCTTTCAGGGCGTTGGGGCCTT
>URZO01000062.1 GCA_900552465.1 uncultured Parabacteroides sp.
CCGATCAGTGAAGAGAAGAAACAGGTCTTTGTAGGCGAAGTGAAGTTCCTGCGTGCGTTCTTCTACACCACGCTGGTCCGTCTCTTTGGCGGAGTGCCTATCATGACGCGTCCGTTGGATCTGAATGAAGCGATTCCGCCCCGTAACTCGGCGGAAGAAGTGTATGATTTTATCGTGAAAGACCTCGATGAAGCTGCCCAACTCTTGCCTCTGCAACGGACGGAACAGTCCGAAATAGGACGGGCGACAAAAGGCGCGGCGCTTTCACTCAAGGCAATCCTGAGTACCTATTATAATAAGTACGACGTTGCCGCCCAAACAGCCAAGCAGGTTATGGACCTCGGCGTGTACGGCCTGGTGGATAATTATGAGAAATTGTTTCAGCCGGCATACGAGAACAGCAAAGAAGTTATCTTCGATCACCAGTATCTGGAAAATGCAAAAGACATGACCGAAGGCAGCCTGATCGACCAGGCCTTTGGCCCTCAGACCTCCAGCGGATGGGAAGCCCTGTCGCCGACCCAGGATCTTGTGGATGCTTATGCTTGCACGGACGGGAAACCGATCGGAGAATCTCCGCTCTACAATGCCGCCAGTCCTTATGAGAACCGGGATCCCCGCCTTGGCTATACCATTTTATGGGAAGACGCTCTCTTTGCCGGAAAACCGTATAAACCCCAGACCGGTTCGGCCAATGCAACCCGTACGGGCTATACATTCCGTAAGTATATCAATCCGGACAATGACGGCTGTACCCGCCCCGGTTGGACGAATTTCATTTATATGCGCTATGCCGAAATCCTGCTGTCGTATGCGGAAGCCCAGAATGAAGTAAGCGGCCCGGACCAGTCGGTCTATGATGCCGTCAACCAGATCCGTCAGCGTCCGAGTGTGGAGATGCCGCCGCTTCCCGCAGGTTTGACAAAAGAACAGATGCGCGAGGCGATCCGCCAGGAAAGACGCATCGAGTTTGCGTTCGAAGGAATCCGCCTGTTGGACACCCGTCATTGGCGCATAACCGAAGAAGTGGTGAAGAAACCTGTTTATGGTGCGATTAAGGATGGAAAACATATCTTTGTGGAACAGAGAAAGTTTAACCCGGAAAAGGATTACTTATGGGCAATACCTTTAAACGAGATCAATCTCTCTAAAGGCGTATTGGTCCAGAATCCCGGATATTGATTGATTCATAAATGACAGAATATAAGTATATGAGAAATTTATTATCGGAAAAACTTCTGATACTTGCCGTCGGACTTGCATGGCCTGCCTTTTCTTTCGGGCAGGGCCAGAGCCCGGCTTTCGACCCGCTGTTGGACCCGGCGTGTAAGGTGCTGGACCAGGTGAAGGCGGAGGAATGGAACAGTTCCTATATGTGGTATCCCGGGCAGCTGAGCGCCCACATGCAGAAGCTGCATAAACAGAAGTCGGCGGAGAGATGTACGTATGTAGGATATCCCGGTAAGTTCAACAAGGATGTCTACCGCTCTTCCTTCCGTAAAAAGGTGAAACTCCAGCGGGAGACACCTGTCGAGTGGGCAGGCCCGGAGTCGATCGTCTGCTCTGTGGACGGACAGAGCCTGGACGGGAATATCCGCCGGTATACGTTGAAGCCGGGAACACATACGCTCGTTTTCGACGTCTCGTCCGCAGACCGTCTTCCTTGCCTGATTGTCAAAGGCGACGGTGTCTCGGATCTGAAAGGATGGCAGGTGAGCCTGGACAATGAAGCCTGGAACGATCCGGAGACGGACGCCCGGTATAACAAACCTTCCGTAAAGCCGGATGCGGAACAGGAGATCGTGACCCGTATTCAGCCGGAACACTATATCCTGTTGCGAAACGCCTCCGAGCGTAACGGAAAGCTGGAATTGGGAAAGAACGGACGGCTGGTCGTTGACTTCCGTCATTCAGAAGTCGGCAACGTCCGACTGAACGTGACGGGGACGGGAAGCCTTTCCTTCTTTGTCGGGGAAAGCCCCGAAGAAGTCTTGAACGACAACCTGAAAGATTTCGAGCAAAGGCCGCTTCCTTCCTTCCCGCTGACCGGAGGAACGCAGGAGATAGTCCTTCCGGAACAGGCCCTGCGCTATCTGCGGATCGAGAGCGAGCAACCCTGCTCGATTACATCGCTCTGTTTCGATGCGAAAGTATGGCCTGTGGAGTTCCAGATGCAGTTCGAATGTAACGATCCGGATATGAATAACCTGTGGAATGCCGGCGTTGCAACCTTGCATACTTCGATGCATAACTTCTACCTCGACGGTATCAAGCGGGACTATTTGCCCTGGTCGATGGATGCGATCGCAAGTTCGCTCGCAGGAGATTACCTGTTCGGAGACCGGCAGGTTTCCCGCAATGGGCTGTCTATTGCGCTGATGCCGCCGAACCCGGTGACTTCCGATCTGGGGATTGCGGACTATCCGTTGCATGCCCTGATCGGTTTCAAGCAGAATTATATGCGCTATGGAGATATCCGTACGTCTTTGTTGTTCAAAGACCGGATCATCCAGATGCTTGCTCTCTATGAATCCATTCAGGATGAGAACGGTTTTATTTCCGATAAATATGCCACCTCTGGCTTTATCCCCGGCTGGGCCACGAAGATGGGACCGGGCGGCCAAGGCATTCCGGCTTACGGGCAGATCATGCTCTATCAGAACTATGTGATCGGAGCCTATTTCGCCCGTTTGTGGAAAGAAAACTCCCTGGCCGGGAAGTACGAGAAGAGAGCGGAAGCGCTCCGGCGGAGCATCATGACGCACTTCTGGGATGCAGACCGTAAAGCCTTCATCAACGGATACACGAAGGAAGGTGAAAAAGACACGCGTATCTCCCACCATGCCCAGTATTGGGCTGTGCTGGCCGGTTTATATCCGCAGCAGGATTATGATTACCTGTTCGACACCGTTATCCCGAGTATCCCTTATTATAAGGAAGATATCAGCTACGAAAAAGGATATGAGTTCCTTGCTTACGTAAAGGCCGGCCGGGTCAGGGACATGTTTTCCTTCCTCGACCTCGTATGGGGCGACTGGTTAAGACAGGGCTATACCCGTTTTCCGGAGAACTTCTCGCCAAATGCCCCGCTAAAGCGGCAATTGGTCTTTTACGGTCGTCCTTTCGGTCTGAGCCTTTGCCATGGCGGTAACGGTGTTCCCCCCGTAGTTGCCGTGCTGCACGGTATCTTCGGTTTTTCCCAATCGGATAAAAACATTTCGGAATACTCCCTGAAGCCCCAGCTGTTAGACCTGGAATGGGCGAAAGGCCGCATCCCGCTGAAGGAAGGCTATATCAATCTGGACATCCGCCGCAGTGGGACGAGCTACATCGAAATACCGGAAAACTGCACCGTCTCCCTCAACCTGGATGGCAAGCAGAAACCTTTGGTTTTCAAGAAGTCTGGCAAGTATGAGTTTGCCTGCCCCTAAATTGTATCTGTAAGGTATAAACCTTTTGTTTTTGCCATCTAAGTGGCAAGGCTCTGCCATCCTAATGGCAAAGCTCTGCCAATTAGGTGGCACGACTTTGCCATAGGCGTGGCAAAGTTTTGCCAACACTTTGTCGTCTGTCTGGCAAAACGACAACAAAACCTTTCTCTCGTAACCGTTAAAAAGTACCTTCCCGATAAAAATATAACTCTTCCGTAAGTAGTTTTCCCGGAGAAATCGTCTATACTTGTAGAAACGTTTCTTTGTTAGCATACGTTATGAATAGACCGAAAGAGGAAGATCGAGAACTGGTTCAGTTTAAGGAGTTGTATAAATCGAATGCTCCGATACTGATTTTTTATGCCGGGAAATATGTGGATGCCGTCACTGCCGAAGACTTGGTGCAGGATGTCTTTCTTAAAATCTGGCAAAAGAGGACTTTTCTGTTTCTGAAAGAAGGAATAAGGACTTATCTGTATCGCTCGGTCCAGCACGCCTGTCTGGATTACTTGAAACACCAGGAGGTGAAGGGTGACTATATCAGTGCCGTCACTACCAAATTGAAAATAGAAGAAATTTATTATAATGATGATCCGCAGTCTCTTTTTGCGGAAGACGAACGTTTGGAACTTATCTATAAGGAAATGGACAAGTTGCCTGAGAAATGTCGTGAAATCTTTACCATGTCTTATCTGGAAGAGCGGAAAACAGCGGAAATAGCCGTGTTGCTCAATATCTCGACCCGGACGGTGGAAGCGCAACTCTATAAGGCGTTGAAGATCTTACGGAGTATTTTGGTGGGGCTTTTGGTCTTTCTTTTAAAATTCTGGGACTTGGCGTAAGTATATCCGGAAACTGAATCGTGTATAATATAAACAAGCATTGGAATGTCTGGGAAATATAACATAGAAGAATTAATAATCCGTTTTCTGCAGCAGGATATAAACGAGGAGGAACTCCGTTTCCTGGAATCCTGGCTGGAAGAAGATGCGGAACACAAATCTTATTTCTTTAATCTGAAATGCATATCGGATTCCAGTCGTCGTTCTTTCTTTTCGAGAGAAGAGATGAATGAGGCAAGTTGGCGGAAAATGCATGCCCGTATGGAAAAAGATCATGGGAATGAGCTTTCTCATGATAGGTCACGAGCTGATCGTTTGTGGCTTTCGTTGGCAAAATATGCAGCGGTTGCCATCTTGGCTGTCGGGTTGGGCTGGGGAGTTCATGAGTTTTATGGAAATACGAAATCGTCTTATCTGGCGGAAGAAGATGTAATATATAATGAAATACATGTTCAGAAAGGCGGGCGTGCCAATGCGGTGATCTTATCTGATGGCAGTAAAGTCGTGCTGAATGCTGCGACAACTCTTCGGTACCCGACCAGCTTTAACGGGAAAAAGCGTCAGGTTTATCTGGATGGGGAAGCCTATTTCGAGGTTTCCAAAAATGAGGAAAAGCCATTTGTCGTTAAGCTGAACAAGCAGGATATAACTGTGCTGGGTACGACTTTCAATATACAAGCCTACGAAAACGAATCTTATAGTGTCGTGACCCTTCTGAGCGGGCGGGTTATGTTGGAGGCGTTCAATGAATCAGGAGAATCTACCGGCCGTATGTTCCTGAAGCCTAATCAACGTGCTTTATCCGATAATGAAAGCGGATCTGTTTCGCTGCATGATGTGGATTCTTCGTTTGCAAATGCTTGGGTAAACGGCGAATATAAATTTAAGGATGAGCCGTTATCTTCTATCTTTAAACGTTTGGAGAATTATTATAATGTACGGATACATTTGGATGATTCCCGTCTGGAACAAATCCGGTATACGGGAACTTTTTCGCTGGACCAGGACATTCTGGATGTGTTCCGCATCATCGATTATGAAAAACAGTTCACCTTCAAGCAGGTGAAACGAGATATATTTATAACAAAGAAATAATATTGTTGAACCTTTAAATCGAATAGCCTATGCACAACGTATAAGTCTTTAAAAGAAGAATCGGAAAATGGTTGCAACATTTCCCGATTCAAAAATCATTTTTAATTAGTTAACCGTTCTCCTTCGCTCTCGTCTGGAAAACTCTGCGAATGAGACAATTTAATAATAAAAACATCCAAATGTATGAAAAAAGAACGAGATGGCAGTGCTTTACTGTCGCTAAAAATAAAACGTATTATGAAAATCACGCTAATGTTTATATTAGTAGGAATACTTCAGATCTCTGCGACAACCTATGCCCAGGAACATCGTATTTCAGTCTCTGTGGAAAATGGAACATTTTACGATGTCGTCTCGCAGATAGAAAAGCAGTCTGAGTTTATGTTTTTCTATAGAAGTGAGGAGATTGATAATAATCAACGTATTAACCTGAAAGCAAAGGATAAGCTCATATCCGATATACTGAATGAAATTACGAATAACAATAATTTGACTTATAATATTACAGGTAAGCATATTATTATAACGAGAATCAAGGATCAGTCTAAAGGACAATCTTTAAGAAAAATTACAGGTGTAATTACCGATGATAAAGGTGAGCCGATTGTTGGAGCTAACGTCATAGAAAAAGGTTCTACGAACGGAACTATCACAAATATAGATGGCAATTTTACGATTGATGTTTCGGAAGGCAGTGTTTTGTTGGTTTCTTATGTGGGATATGATACTTACGAAATTAAAGTAACTGATAAAACTTCTTATAATATTGTATTGAAAGAAGACTCTGAAGCTTTGGATGAAGTTGTCGTTGTTGGATATGGCACAATGAAAAAGAAAGAACTGACAGGATCGGTAAGTTCTTTGAAAGCAGGTGATATCGTTAAAGTTGCTTCAAACTCGTTTACCAATGCAATACAAGGTAAAATCCCTGGTGTACAGATAACTCAAAGTAGTGGTGCACCGGGAGCAGGTGGATCAGTGCGGATCAGAGGTATCGGAACAACGAGTGGAAATGATCCTTTATATGTCGTTGATGGTATGCCAATAGGAGGGGGAAATATGTCTATTAGTGGGAGTGGAGATAATATTAGCGGATTATCCATCATCAATCCCAATGATATAGAATCAATAGAAGTTCTTAAAGATGCAGCGGCAGCTGCAATATATGGGGCCAGGGCGGCAAATGGTGTAATATTAATTACAACTAAAAGAGGTCATGAAGGATTGGCAAAGGTTAATTATAGTGGATATGTTGGAATGCAACAATTATGGAAGAAACCTGAATTTTTAAATGCAACAGAGTTTGCAACATTGGCTAATGAATTGTTTGCAAATTCTGGAATGGAACCGAATCCTGAGTTTTCTAACCCTTCATCATTAGGAAAAGGTACAGACTGGATAGATGCTATTTTTAGAACGGCTCTTACTCAGAATCATGATTTATCTGTTTCAGGGGGAAATAAAAATACTCAAGCATCTTTGTCTCTTGGCTTTTTAGATCAAGATGGTACGATGATAGAAACTTGGTATAAGAGATATACCGGGCGTTTGACTGTGGATCTGAAAGCTAATGATCATTTGAAATTCGGTTCAACCCTGGCTTTTACCTACACACAGGCAAAAGGACAACAAAATAACGAATTGAGAGTCGGAATCTTTAATTTAGCCCAGCAAATGTATCCTCATTTGGGATTAGATGATGTTATTGATGGCTCTACTGCATATTATACCTCACAAGCGGATAATCCAGTTCTTAGAGCTAAATCGATTGATAACAGGATGGAGAATATGAGGGTATATGGAAATGCATTTGGTGAGGTTGAGATATTCAAAGGTCTGAAATTCCGTTCATCAATAGGTTTTGATATGTTTACTACAAAGAATACATCTTGGCAACCTAAAGTTCAAAGAGGCCATTATAGAAATCTGCAGGCTACATTGACGGATGCCGATAATAGGGGGATTAATTGGTTGATAGAAAATACTCTTTCCTATTCCGGCGTTTTTGGGGATCATCGGATAAATGCATTAATTGGTCAAACAGCTCAGAAGAATAGAGCAGATAACTTATCCTCTACCGGTAAAGAGTATATTAATGAAACTATTCAAGTTATTAATGGTAGTAAATTTAGTGAAAGGACATCCTATGGCTCTAAATCGGAGTATGCACTAGCCTCTTATTTGGGACGTATAAACTATTCTTTTAAAGATAAATATTTACTTTCTGCGAGTTTGAGACGTGATGGCTCTTCTAATTTTGGTCCTAAAAATAAATGGGGTGTTTTCCCTTCGGCATCAATAGGCTGGAATATTTCAGAAGAAGAATTCATGAAACAGATTAAGTTTTTGTATTCTCTAAAGTTACGTGCAAGTTGGGGACAATTAGGAAATGATAATATAGGTTCATTTGGATATTTCAGTACAATTAGGATTGGAAATAATGCAGATAATTATATTTTAGGATCAGGGCAGAATCTAATTGTAGGTTCATCTATTCTTAAACCGGGAAATTCGGATCTAAAGTGGGAAGCAAGTGAACAATTAAATTTTGGTATTGATGCTTCTATCTTTAATGGACATGTCACAGCCAGTGTGGATTATTATATTAAAAAGACAAAGGACATGCTTGTTGCTCTTCCTGTTTCTTATGAAGCTGGATTTCAAACAGCTCCATCAATTAATGGAGGTACTATTGAAAATAAAGGATTTGAATTAGTGTTAGGATATAATGGTAGTGTCGGTGATTTTAGCTGGGGGGTCTCAGGAAATATATCAACATTAAGTAATAAGGTTACAAGTCTTGGAGTGGGGCTACCGATTGCTGGCAGTAGTGTTTCAGGTTATATTTCGTTACCAGCGACTTATACAGAGGTTGGTGAAGAAGTTGGTTATTTTAAGGGGTATATAGTAGATGGCATTTACCAAACCGATGACGAAGTCGATTTGGCATACCAACCTAATGCAAAAGCGGGAGATTTTAAATTTAGAGATGTCAATCATGATGGAGTTCTTTCCGATAAAGATAAGGTAAAAATAGGTAGTCCTTGGCCTAATTTTATGTATGGGGCAACAATCGATTTACAATATAAAGATTTTGATCTGAGTATTGCTTTATCGGGTGTAGCTGGTAATGAGATTTTTAATGCGAATAAAATAAATACTTATCCAATGAAGTATTTTGGTGGTTCTGGAATAGTAAATGCGTCTAAAAATATTTTAAACCGTTGGACACCTGGCAGTGGACGAAATGAGATACCTCGTCTGATCTATAATGATGCAAATGGGAATTATGCCAATAGTTCTACTTTTTATATTGAAGATGGTAGTTATATGCGCGTAAGAAATGTGACATTGGGCTATACTATACCTAAAGATATAATTAGTATAACGCGTGTAATATCAAATTGTAGAGTTTATGTAAGCGCACAAAATCTATTTACTCTTACTGGCTATTCAGGTTTCGATCCGGAAGTAGGTTCATCTTCACCTTTGAAAGCCGGAATAGATGATGGTGTTTATCCGGTTCCAAGAACATTTTTATTTGGATTGAATGTTAGTTTTTAATTATAAAAAATAAACAATATGAAATCAAAAATAAGTATATATATAGTATTTGTGACAATCTTTTTGAGTTCGTGTGGGAATGACTTCTTGACATTGACTCCTAAAGATACTGTAACCGAAAGTGGCTTTTTTATTACGGAAGAGGATGCTTATTCTGCATTGGCTGGCGTATATGCAACCTTGCAAGATGAAGCTGCTTTTGCCAATGTTCGAAATGCGGCTGATATAGAATGGGCAATAACAGGTGATTTGTATGAAATGGACAGAAGTGCGAATCGAATAGAACTACATTCTTTACGCTTACCTGCCAATAATACAATATTAAGAGATGTCTATTCTCGAGCTTATATAGGAATTAGTAGAGCAAATGTTGTTTTAGACAGGATTCCCCAAATGAATATTGATCAGTCTGTAAAAGATTTGATACTTGGTCAGGCTTTATTTATACGTGGTCTTTATTATTATAATTTAGTTCATTTTTTTGGAGGTGTTCCTTTAGTCACGACTGAATTGACTGCTTCTGATGATTTACAAATTCCAAGAGCTACGGCGGATGAAATTTGGGATCAAGTTGAAAAAGATTTTTTGGCTGCAGCAGATATGTTACCCGAAGTTTGGGTTAATGATGCAGATTTGGGCCGGGTAACATGTACCGCCGCATGGGGATTTCTTGTAAAAGCCTACTTGTGGCGTGAGAAATGGGATGATGCAATTACTTATAGTGAGAAAATTATAAATTCAGGCAGGCATGCTTTAATTCAGACCGGATTTAGGGATATCTTTCGTGAAGAAAATGAAAATAATGAAGAAATATTGTTTTCAACTCAGTTTAGTACTCAAACAGGGGAACAAAATAATTTGGTTGCCAGAACTGCCCCTCGTGGTGCACCTTCCATCTATACAGGCCCTTCAGCATGGAGTAATTTCGTTCCGAATCATCAGTTGGTTGATGCTTTTGAGGTAAATGAGGATAATTCTATAAAAGATGATAGGTATAGTGTCATTATGGGACCAGGTGAAATTCATCCGGAAAATGGTTATCAACTCCCTGAAGTTCCACCTGCTGGTATGACGCGTACCGGATATATTGTTACAAAGTATTGGTATATGCCACCGGTACAAGGTTCTGGTATAAATGCTCCTATTTTAAGGTATTCAGAAGTTTTGTTGAATTACGCAGAAGCTTTGAATGAAAAAGGACAATCACAGAAGGCTATGGAGTTGGTGAATCAAATTCGGCTTAGAGCAAAGTTGGATGCAAAACCTGTTACTTTGTCTAAAAGCCAAGTTTTAGATGCTATTTTTGATGAAAGAAGATTAGAGTTTATTTGGGAACCTACAGGTTCGTTTAATGATTTAAATAGGAGGGGACGTTTCCTGGATTTCATCAAAAAGAATAGGCCTGATTATGGAGAATTGGAAGTGGATAAAAAACCATGGTTGCATACAACTCCGATTTTATTTCCGATACCAACTGATGCTTGGACAAAAAATAAAGCATTGGAGCAAAATCCACATTATACATTCTAACTAAAAATGTAAAAGATGAATCCCGTAAACTTTATATATCAAATGGTTATCCGATATTCCCGGCAGATTGTTTGTTTTGCAATTCTTTTATTTTGCATAGGAGAAATCTTTGCTCAGTCTTCTGAAGAAAGACAGATAAAATATCTGGAAGAATCGTTACAAATTAATGAACCTAAGGACCATCGGCATGCCATAAGTTTACGGGTTTCATTACAAGATAGCACTTGGAGAGAGTGGCAGAAGAGGACAGGTGAACTACCTCCTGATTTTTCTCAAATGAAATCAGATTTATATTTACCTGAACCTTTGATGTGGCAAGGTAAAAAAATACAAACGAGGGATGAGTGGGTACAGAAATCTAATTGGATAAAAGAAGAATATCAATACTGGATAAGTGGACATCGCCCGCCGGCCCCTGATAATATCCGAGTGGAGATTCTTTCGGATCATTATGAAAATAATGTACATTTTCAGTTGATCTGTTTGTATTTTGGTCCTTCGCAACAGGCCAAGATGACATTTGAGCTTATGTTTCCACCAGGTGAGGGGCCATTCCCTGTTTATATGACTCAGTGGAATCACCGGGGTTGGGCTGAATTGGCCTTAAAAAGAGGCTATATAGCTTGTGTATATGCAGGGAGTGATGATTTTGATGACACGGAAAGTTACCGAGGTTTATATCCTGACTATGATTTTACATGCCTGATGAGGCGTGCTTGGGGAGCATCACGAGTCATTGATTATTTAATAACCAGAAAAGAAGTTGATACTCAAAAAATCGCAATAACGGGGCATTCTAGAAATGGAAAGCAATCGTTATGGGCTGCAGCGTTTGATGAACGCATCTCTGCCGTGGTTTCGAGTAGTTGTGGAACAGGTGGAGTTACTCCTTTTCGTTTCTCCGATCCACAATATTGTACTCAAACAATTGATGATATTTGTTCAAATGCGGCTCATTGGTTTCAACCTCGCTTGCGATTCTTTTTTGGAAGAGAAGATCGCTTGCCTGTAGAGCAAAATTTATTATTATCTTTAATCGCACCTCGTTCTTTATTGATACATTATTCAGTGATGGAGCGACAATTGAATCCTTGGGCGACAGAACAATGTTTTAAATCGATTAAAAGTGTCTTTTCATTTTTGGGAGTTACTTCAAATATTGGAATCTTACCAAGGTTTGGAGAGCATCCGGTAGCTACTCGAGATTTAGAGAAATGTTTGGATTTTTTAGATATTCAATTTCATCGGAAAGAAGGAAAATGGAATAATGAATGTTATTATAACTATAATTTTGAGGAATGGAAAGAAATAAATAAAAAAGCTGCAGTTTGTGATTCTGTACAACCAGAATATCTCGCGAAGCATAAAACATTTTCTTCTTTTGAGAAACAAAAGAAGAAAATACTGGAAAACCTGAAGTGGTTGTTGGGTAGAAAGCCGGTAAGTATTCGTGCTAACAATATAGGCTTTGTTCCGGAAGCAAGGATGGATTGGATAGACAATATAATAGGTCGCCCAAAGATGGAAAATGCATTTAATTTGAAGATTGGTCCTTATTATGCTATGAATAATCATTTATCCGGTTATTTATATTGTCCTGATACCGTTTTGCATAAAGATATTCCAGTTGTGATTTATTTACATCAATATGCTCATGCTCATGGGAGTGCTTATGGATATAGTTCATTTAATACGTCTAATAACAAAGAGTTATTTCAAAAATTGGTAGATAGTGGCTTTGCTGTTTTGTCTATAGATATGATCGGTTTTGGAACAAGATTGGAAGAGGGTTCTTTGTTTTATGAAAGATATCCAGATTGGTCTCTAATGGGACAAATGATTGAAGATGTCATATCATGTGTTGATGCAATTGGACATTTTTCATTTTTGGATAAAAATAATGTTTTTGTGTTGGGCAATACTATAGGTGCTTCGGTCGGACTGATGTCAGCTGCATTGGATGAACGTATTTCCGGAGTTGTGGCACTTTCAGGTTTTAGCCCTTGGCGTGATAAAGAACAAAATTATTCCTTGTGTAATTATTCGAAATATAATGGTTTCTTACCTTTATTGGGATTTTGGTCGGATAAACCATCATGTATTCCTATAGATTTTCCTGAGATTATATCTACGATAGCACCTCGACCTGTGATGTTGATTTGCCCTACAATGGATAAATATATGAATCGTAAATTGATTAATGAGGAATTTATGAATATCGGATTATGCTATGAATTATATGGTTTAAAAGACCATTTAGTATTTGATCAACCAAGAGAAATAAATAGACTGACCAATACGATGGTAGAAAATGTAATTTTTTTTCTCAAAAGAAATATTCAGTAAGATAAATATAATATTATGACAACACGACGCGATTTTATAAAAAAAGTAACAGCAAGTACTGCTGCATTATCTTTTGGAGGTGTTTTAGAAGGCTTTAGTGCAAAAAGTTACAATAATATTGTTGGGGCGAATGAACGAATTAAAGTTGGTGCTATAGGAGTTAATTCGAGAGGGCAGGCTTTGGCATGTAATTTCGCGAAACAAAAAAATTGTGAGGTGATAGGCATATGTGATGTTGATTCCCGTGCTTTGCAGAAATGTAAGGGAGCTGTTCTTAAGATAAAAGAAAATGGAATTGAGGAATATAGGGATTTACGTATCATGTTGGAAAATAATAATATTGATGCAGTCCTCATAGCAACGCCCGATCATTGGCATGCACCTGCTGCGCTGTTAGCGGCTAAGGCTGGAAAGCATGTATATTTGGAAAAACCTTGCAGCCATTCTCCGGAAGAAGGAGAAATATTGATTAAGGGTGCCCAAAAGTATAATTGTGTCATGCAAATGGGAAACCAACGTCGTTCTTGGCCGAATGTGGTAGAAGCGATAGAAGAATTAAAAAATGGCATTATCGGGAATGTCTATTTCGGTAAAAGCTGGTATACGAACAATAGGCCGTCGATCGGTATAGGGAAGGAAGTTCCTGTACCGGAATGGCTGGATTGGGATTTATGGCAAGGACCGGCTCCACATGTTGTTTATAAGGATAATATCCATCCTTATAACTGGCATTGGTTCTGGAGATGGGGAACCGGAGAAGCTTTGAATAATGGCACTCATATGGTTGATATACTTCGGTGGGGTATGGGATTGGAATACCCCACTATGGTAACTTCTGTCGGTGGGCGATATCGCTATAAGGATGATTGGGAAACTCCTGATACGCAGGTTATAAGTTATGAATTTGGCGATGGAAAGATGATGACTTGGGAAGGGAGAAGTTGCAATAGTCAGAATATCGAAGGGAGTTCTGTCGGAGCTATGTTCTATGGTGATAATGGAAGTTTGTTAATTACGGGTTCTAATGCATATACGGTTTATGATCTGAAAAATAAAATTGTCAAGGATGTTCAAAGTAATATTGCAATTGATCCCCGTAATTTGATGAATCCGGCAGAACAGTTGGATGCATTGCATATTCAGAATTTCTTTAATGCGATTCGGAAATCGGAACCCTTACATTCGGATATTGCTTCCGGACATAAAAGCACATTGTTGGTTCAATTAGGGAATATTGCTCAACGAGTAGGACATTCCTTAAAAATCGATGACCAGAATGGACGTATTATGTATGATAATGATGCCATGAAATATTGGTCGAGATCGTATGAACCTGGATGGGAAATGAAACTTATTATTGAATAAAAGTATAAGATAGAAGTATGACGATATGAAAAGTAAAATTTTAGTCACGATCTGTTTGATGTGCATTGCTTTATTTACAATGCAGGCACAAGATGTTATAAAAGTTGGTATTATAGGTCTGGATACATCTCATTCACCCGCATTTATCGGGTTGCTCAATAGCAAAGACCCTAAGCCTGAACATCAAGGGTTCAGAGTTGTTGCTGCTTATCCATATGGTTCAAGGACTATAGAAAATAGCTTTAAACGTATTCCTGAATATACCGAGAAAGCCAGGCAGAATGGCGTAGAGATAGTATCTTCTATAGCAGAACTGCTGGAAAAAGTGGATTGTGTGATGTTAGAGACTAATGATGGTAATTTGCATTTAGAACAAGCAGCCGAGGTATTAAAAAGCAAGAAACCAATGTTTATTGATAAACCTGTAGCTGCTGATCTGGTTGATGCGATAGCAATATTTAGATTGGCAGATCGATATAATGTCCCGGTTTTCTCTTCTTCCGCTTTGCGTTTTGTCCCTAAAAATGTAGAGTTAAGAAACGGGAAGTATGGCAAAGTATTGGGGGCGGATTGTTATTCTCCGGCTCCGAACGAACCCTCACATCCTGATTTTTCTTGGTATGGTATTCATGGTGTGGAGATTCTATATACTATTATGGGAACTGGTTGCAAAGAAGTTGCTCGTATGTCTTCGGAAGGAACAGATGTTGTAACCGGACTTTGGGAAGATGGACGAATCGGCACTTTCAGAGGTAATCGGACAGGTAAACATATTTATGGTGGTACTGCCATTTGTGATTCCGGAGCAGTGATTGCCGGCGGGTATGAAGGCTACGCTTGTTTATTGACTGAAATTTTGAAATTCTTTAAAACGAGAATTGTTCCAGTAAGTGAAGCTGAGACTCTTGAACTTTTTACATTCATGGCCGCTTCTAATGAGAGCAAACGGTTAGGGGGTAAACCTGTTTCTATGAAGTCGACATTTGAGAAAGCAGAGAAGCAAGCACAAAAGAAACTGAATAAGTTGAAATAAAGGATTTTGAATCTGGATACGAGGATTGTAATGACTTTAAATCTTATAAAACTAATAGCCTATGTCATCTAATATAATGTCAACAAGACGTGGTTTCTTATCTGGTATGGTAAGTCTTGGTTTGGGGAGTACTTTCAGTACCGGTATGCTGTTGAGTTCCTGTTCGGACGGGGAAAAACAAACTCCGTTACATCCGATAAATGAATTGTATATACCGGATCTTCCTGATAAAGCAATAGATGGGAAACCTATAAAAGCCGCTTTAATAGGATGTGGAGGAAGAGGTATTGGAGCCGCATTCAATTTTTTAGATGCGGGTAACGATGTGTCGGTTGTTGCATTGGCTGATTTATTTCCAGATAAATTAGAGGCTGGGCGCCAACGATTGGAGCAAGGAAAAAATGTTGACATTTCAGACGAAATGTGTTTTACCGGATTTGATGCATATAAAAGAGTGTGTGAGCTACCGGTTGATCTTGTTTTGATCGCGTCTCCTAATTGTTTTCATCCGGAACAAATGAAATATGCAGTTGAGCACGGTAAACATGTTTTTGTTGAAAAACCGGCAGCTATTGATTCTGCCGGTTATCGTTCTTTTTTGGCTGCATCGAAGCAGGCTGTGAATGTCGGTTTAAGTGTTTTACCTGGAACTCAGTACCGTTTTGACAGGAGGTTTGTTTCATCTTATCGAAAAGTGCAGGAAGGACTGATTGGAAATATAGTTTCCGGATATGTCTACTATCATACAGGGCGCGATCAGTATATTGTTCGCCGACCGGAATGGACAGATATGGAATATATGATTAGAGGGCATTTCAATTGGAGTTGGGTTAATGGAGATCAAGTCAGTAATATGCTGATACATTGGATTGATGTGTTCAATTGGTTTTCTCACCTTAAGCCATTGAATGTGTTAGGATATGGTTCCCGGATTCGTAAAAATATAGGAAATGTATATGATAATTTCAGTATGCATTTTGAATATGAAAGAGGTGTAACTGTAGAAGGGATGGTTCGCAGGATCGATGGATGCGATAATGGGGCGGGTGCGATAATTCATGGTGAGAAAGGATCGTGGCATAGTAGTGATTTTTCTATTCGTGATCGAAGTGGAGATATTATCTGGCAGTATGATGAAGAGGCTGCAAAAAGTGAATTTAAGGTTCATGACATGTATACTCTTGAGCACATTGTATTAATCAATCATATACGTAAAGGTGAAGTTTTAAAAGTTGCAGAATCAGTGGCGGTGTCTGCTTTGGCCGCAGTGATGGCCCGGGAGTCTGCTTATACGGGAAAAGTCTGTACCTGGGATCAAATGATTGCTTCGGATTTGAATGTCCTGCCCGAAGATATGGCATTGGTTAATGTTGATTTGAAACAATTTGAAGTTCCTTTGGCAGGAGCTCCTTTCATCATCGATTAGTCGCTAACGAAAATAGTCTGTTCTTTTGAGTATTATTTCTTTTTGCCCCGGTTTATAGGTGTATTTAGTTTTTTTCGTTACATTAGCACCTGTTTTTAATGACTTGGTTGGGATAAAGAAAATAATACCTTATGAAACACATTCTTTTACTACTCCTTTCTCTTTTTGCCCCGGTGGTCTGGGCGCAGCAAGCGGAACAATTCAAGCTCTGGCCGGATAAGCCGGAAGCCGGTGAAGCGGAAATATTTGTTTATCATCCGGCAAAGAGCGGGAAGGCGGCACCGGCGGTCTTGATCTGTCCCGGAGGCGGATATGTCGGGCTGGCGATGGATCATGAAGGGCACGATATGGCGAAGTGGTATGCTTCGAACGGATTTGTGGCCGTCGTTCTGAAGTACCGGATGCCGAAAGGCGTGCATACGGTTCCGTTGAGTGATGCCGAGAAGGCGATGTCTGTGATCAGGGGGAATGCGGCCAAATGGAATATAGATACCCATAGGGTTGGAGTTATCGGCTCGTCTGCCGGCGGACATCTGGCCGCTTCGCTCAGTACGTTGGCTGCGGATGCCAACCGGCCGGACTTTGCCATCCTCTATTATCCGGTGATCAGTTTTGACAAGATGAATACGCACGGCGGTTCTAAAAAGAACCTGTTGGGGGATGATATAGACAATCAAGCACTGATTGACCGCTACTCGTTGCAGAAACAGGTGGACGATAAGACGCCGAAAACATTGCTGCTGCTGAGTGATGACGATAAGACCGTTCCGCCGTTGAACTCTATCCTTTATTATACGGCTTTGAACGAACATCATATTCCGGCTTCCCTCTATATGTTCCCCGACGGAGGACACGGATGGGGTTTCCGGTATGACTTTACCTATTACCAGGAAGTGAAAGACCTGATACGTAAATGGCTTAAGCATATACAAATCACCGATTAGTCTATAGAATTATCAACTAAAGAACAAGAATAGTATGAAAAACATTTCAAGAAGAACTGCGATCAAGACAGTATTGGCGGGAAGTGCGGCAATGGCCGTATCCGGTATCGAAGCATCTGCTCCGGCAAAGAAAAAGAAAGTGGAGAAACCCGAACCGCTGAAAGGCAATATCCGCCATTCCGTGAGTAAATGGTGTTTCGGCAGCTATCCCCTGGATGAATTCTGTGACATTTGTAAGAATATAGGGATCGAATCGATCGAACTGCTCGACCCGCAGGACTGGCCTGTTGTGCAGAAGCATGGTCTGACTGTTGCCATGTGCCAGGGTGCTGGCTTAGGCATCGACCGCGGCTTCAACGATCCGAAACTGCACGACGAACTGGTAGCCAGCTACGAAAAGGTGATTCCGATGGTGGCCGAGGCAGGGCTGACCAATCTGATCTGTTTCTCCGGACGCCGCAACGGCCTGACCGACCTGCAAGGATGGGAAAACTGCGCGCAAGGCTTGAAACGCCTGATGCCGTTAGCTGAGAAACACAATGTCGTGCTGACGATGGAGCTTCTCAATAGCGTAGGGCATAAGGATTACCAATGCGATCATACGATTTGGGGCGTCGAGCTGTGCCGTCGTGTCGGTTCTCCCAACTTCAAGCTGCTGTATGATATTTACCACATGCAGATTATGGAAGGGAACATCATCGAGAACATCCGCAAATATCACGAATACTTCTCCCATATTCATACCGGAGGCAATCCCGGACGTGCGGAGATCGACGAAACGCAAGAACTCTACTATCCCGCCATCATGAAGGCGGTTGTGGAGAGCGGTTACAAGGGCTTCGTCGGACAGGAGTTTGTTCCGAAGCAGGAAGATAAGATCGCTTCGCTCGAAAAGTGTATCCGTATCTGCGATGTATAAGCGACTGGAGATGAAAAGAACTGCTATCTATCCCCTGTTGCTGATCTTCGCCCTGTGCGGATGCAAAGGGAAGACAGACACTGCTTCGGTGGAGAACGCCTTCAGGGCCGGAGAAATCTGGCCGGACAATAACGGCGTGCATATCAATGCCCACGGAGGTGGAATGTTGCAGCAGGGAGATACGTACTATTGGTTTGGTGAACATAAGACGGAAGGTGAAGCAGGTAACCGGGCTTTGGTCGGCGTGCATTGCTATTCTTCCAAGGACCTGTATAACTGGAAAGACGAGGGAATCGCTTTATCCGTCTCGGAAGATGAATCCAGCCCGATTGTAAAAGGCTGTATCCTGGAACGTCCGAAGGTAATCTTTAATAAGAAGACTGGTAAGTATGTGATGTGGTTCCACCTCGAACCGAAAGGTGCGGGCTATGCGGGAGCCAAGAGCGGCGTTGCCGTGAGCGACAAGGTCACGGGGCCTTACACGCTGCTTTCCGCCGACCGTCCGAATGCCGGTTTCTGGCCGAAGAACGTGCTGGATATCCATAAAGGCAAGGTGCCCGAAGAGGCAAAGAACGGTTTCGGTGGCGGCGACCTGCCTGCGCATCCCGATACGCTGAACCTGCTGGGCCGTGACTTCGAGAGCGGACAGATGGCACGCGATATGAACCTGTTTGTGGACGATGATGGGAAGGCTTATCATATCTATGCTTCGGAGGATAACAGCACGCTGCATATTTCCGAACTGACGGACGATTATACGGCCTGTTCCGGCAACTACGCCCGCTTCTTTGTCGGTCGTTTTATGGAAGCGCCTGCCATGTTCAAGAAAGACGGCAAGTATTACCTGATCATGTCCGGCTGCACCGGTTGGGCACCGAACCCGGGACGTTCCGCTGTCGCTTCCTCTATCTGGGGACCTTGGGAAGAGCTGGCCAATCCCTTTGTGGGAGCCGATTCGGAAACCTCTTTCCATTCGCAGAGCACATACGTGCTGCCTGTTCCCGGAAAACCCGGACAGTTCATCTACATGGGCGACCGCTGGACACCCCAAAATGCCATAGACGGCCGCTACATCTGGCTCCCTATCCACTTCGAAGGCGATCAGCCTGTTATCGAATGGAAGGATAGCTGGAAATATTAGATATGTTTTGTGCGGCTGCATTCAAACTTTCACTACTTTTGCAGCCGCATAAAACAAACAAGAATGAAACCAACATTGTCAATTAAGTCTAACCCTTTTTCGGTTAGAGAGTTAAAGGATTACCTGGGCATTGCCTTAGGTATGATTTTGTACGGTATAGGATGGACCGTTTTCCTGTTGCCGAACGATTTGCCATCGGGAGCGGTTCCGGGTATCGCCTCTATTATTTACTGGGGGACGGGGTTGCCTGTACAGTACACTTACTTTGCCATTAACGGCTTTTTGCTGTTGCTTTCGTTGAAGATCTTAGGATGGAAGTTCAGTGTGAAGACAGTGTTTGCGGTTTTTGTTCTGACGTTCTTCCTTTCCGTGATACAGCAATTGACTGCCGGACTCCAACTGTTGCAGAACCAGCCTTTTATGGCCTGTATCCTGGGTGCTATCTTTTGTGGTGGCGGTATCGGTGTCGCTTTCGCGTCGAACGGCAGCACGGGCGGGACGGATATCATTGCGGCGATCGTCAACAAATACCGGGATGTCAGCCTGGGACGTATGATTATGTTCTGCGATATGATTATTATTGCATCCAGTTATTTTGTGTTGCACGATTTAGAGAAGGTGGTTTATGGGTATGTGACGCTGTTTGTCACCGGCTATATGATCGACCAGGTGGTTAACAGTTCCCGCCAGTCGGTCCAGTTCTTTATCATTTCCAATAGATATGAAGAGATCGGAAGGGAGATCAATGCCTTGCATCGTGGCGTGACTGTGATCGACGGAACAGGGCTTTATACGGGGAAATCGGTAAAAATGATGTTCGTGTTGGCTAAAAAGAGCCAGTCTAATACGATCTTTCAGATCATCAATGATATCGACCCACGGGCCTTTATCTCCCAGAGCGCCGTTATCGGTGTGTATGGCGAAGGCTTCGACCATTTGAAAGTAAAGAGTAAATCATAAATTGACAGATTGTCAAAAAGTCAGATCCGGCAGGGTTCCTTTTGCGTGTGGCAAGGGATCTGCCGGATTTTTTTGTACAATCGATTCTCGCGGACTTAAGGTTTGACATTCTGCCATCGGGATAGAAGAAAGGGTATCATTTCGCTTCGGGGAACGGTTTTCATAGCCATGCGGTTGGAAGGCGTGATAATTATCTGTCGTGATCTCCGGCAAAATGATAATCCGGAAAGGACTGTCGGGAGAGGCCTTCCAGAGAAAACAACACGGTTACAGTCGCTTATTTCTCTGAAAATAGTGACTTCTTAGCATAAAAGCAATGGCTTTTGGATGTAAAAGAGGGTACTTTCGGGGGAAAAAGTGCTTATGTTTGTGGGAAAAAGTGCCTACCTTTTGGCAAATAGGTCGGCATGAAATGGTAAATGGGTCGGCATGTAACCGGAAATGGGTCTGCATGCAGCGGGAATTGCCTGCCGGGGGAGGTTGAAAGGGATGCTTGGGTAAGAAGTTGTGTTAGCGGTGGCGCTGAAATTTGGATAATATGATAGTAAAAGGATAGTTGTTATTCCTTTTTGATAATAGCAAAAGAAATAACAGACTTTGTAGGGGCAGTTCGCGAACTGCCCTCTTTGTTGTGTGAAACAGAGGTGTTTGCCCGTTATCTGTTGTTGTATTGTTAGGGGAGGGCGGTTCGCGAACCGCCCCTACGAAATCCCTGTTTTTATGCCGGCGTCTTGTTGTGTTACGGTTCCATGACCACCTCGATCCGGTTACCCTGTCCGATCAACTTCTTGGCGAATGCCTGGATCTTGGCGGGGGTGATGCCTTGCAGTGTTTCGACATATTGCGTTTCGCCGTTGAATCCGCGGAAATAGTAATTGTCTAATGTCGTTAGCCAGTAAACGTTTTCCTGCAGGTTCTCGGCATGCCGTTTCAGGATATTGTCCTGGCTCTTCTTGAAATCTTCTTCGCGCGGACCGGACTCGGTGATGTTTGCCAACTCGGTGCGGACGATCTCGTTCATCCTTTCCCGTTTGGCCGGGTCCGTATCGAAATAGGCCTGCAGGAAGGTTTGTCCTTCCGGGAAGGAGGATATTTGTGCGGAAGTCTGTACGCCGTAGGTGCCGCCTTCGTCTTCGCGTACCTTTTCCATATACACGAGGTCGAGGATTTGCTTCAGCATGGTGGCCGTCTGGAGGTTTTCCAGGTTGTAATCCATTTGTCCGGACCAGAAGTTGACAACCGATGCTTTCGGTGTCTCTAACTGACGCTTGAAGATATTCGTGTACTCGCCTTTGCGGATGGCCGGGACTTCGGCGGGATTGCCTTTCTCGACGCGTCCTTTGGCGGGCAGCGTTGCCAGGTATTGTTCGATGTAGGGGCGGATGCTGTCCATATCGATGTTCCCGACAAATGTAAAGACGAAGTCGGAAGCGTCTGCAAACCGTTCCTTGTACATCTCCATAATGCGCGGGTAACTGATGTTACGGAAGTCGTCAGCCGTGATGCGGGCGGCACGCGGGTTATTCTTGTAAATGGCCTCTGTCAGCGTGTCGCTGAATGCGACCATCGGGTTCAATTGCAGGTTCTTCAACTGTGCGATCATACGGCCTTCGAAAGAGGTGTAAGCCTCTTCGTCCATGCGCGGCGCCGTGAAATAGAGATAAACCAGTTCGAACAGCGTCTTCAGGTCGGACGGGGTGGCATATCCGTTTACGTTTTCCGTGTTCAGGCCGATGGAAGGGGAGCAGGAGACTTTCTTTCCCGCCAGGACCTTATTCAGGTCGGTCGCTGAGAAGTTGCCGACTCCACCGAGTGTGATCACGTCGTTGAATACCTTCAGGTTATCGATGTCCTTTGCCCCGAACAAGGTGCTGCCGCCGGGACTGGTTGCCGTCATCAGGATTTCGTCTTTCTTGAACTCCGTATGTTTCAGTACGACTTTGATGCCGTTGCCGAGTGTAAGGACGGTTGCGCCGAATAGCGGGTCTGTTTTCGTCTCCTTGATTCGTCCGGGGGCGGGTAGCTCAGGAATCAGCGGTTCGTTGGAAACCGTCTCCTCGTAAGGTTCGACAGGTAACTGCTGTGCCTGGATAAAGTCTTCCAGCAGTTGCGCTTCGGTCGGGTATTTCATGTCTTCCTTGTCCGGACCGGTCAGGCCGATTACAATGTTCTTGTCGCCGATCAGGCTTTCTGCGTATTCGTTAACCTGTTCTACCGGTATTTGCGGAGCGATCCCGCTGATCAGCTGGTACTCCGTTTCGATGCCGGGAATATAACCTCCGTCGGTAAAATGGCGGACATATTCGTTGGTGAAGGAGCGGTTCTTCTGTTTGTCGCGGTCGTTGAACAGCGATTCGTATTGTTTCAGCACATTGATGCGGGCACGGTCGTATTCCGAAGCCGTGAAGCCATAGCGTTTCACCCGTTCCGTCTCCGTCACGAGTGCGTCGAACGCTCTCTTCAGGCCGCCTTCTTCTACCAGGGCGGCAACCGTGAAGGCGCCTTTTGTCTTGGCGATCATAAAGTCGCCGTCCGAAGCCTGTGCGGCGACAAAAGGAGGATCCGCCTTCTGCATCATCTCGGCGAAGCGTTCGTTTATCATTGTCTCGATTACATTTTCCATGTAATCTTTCATCAGTCCGGCGGCTGTCGCATACAGTTCGCGCGGCATCTTGTCATGCTTATAGAAGATAGAAAGGATAATATTGGAAGCCTCCTTGTCTTTGGCAATGGAGACAAGCGGTTTGTCGTTGTCCGCCACTTCCATGTATTCGCGCTTGGCGGGGTTGACCGGGGCCGGGATATCGGCGAAGATGCGCTTTACGGCGGCCTCTACCTGGTCTACGTCTATATCGCCCACGATGATGATTCCCTGCAGGTCCGGACGGTACCATTTCTTATAGTAAGCCCGGAGCTCGTCCGGTTTGAAGTTGTTGATGACGTCGATTGTCCCGATCGGCATCCGGTGTGCATATTTATTATCTGGGAACATCTTCGGAAGCTGCTGTTCCCAGATGCGCGCCTGTGCGTCCTGCCGCGTGCGCCATTCCTCCCGGATCACGCCGCGTTCCTTCTCTATGGCCGTGTCTGCAAGCGTGATGAAGCCCGACCAGTCGTGCAGGATCAAGAGGCAGGAGTCGACAACGCTCTCACGTGTGACCGGAGCGTTCATGATCATATAGACCGTTTCGTCGAAACTCGTATAAGCGTTGAAGTTCTCGCCTCCGCGCATCCCGATACTCTCGGTGAACTCGTCCATGCCATGGCCGGGGAAATTCTTGGTCCCGTCGAACGCCATGTGCTCGAGGAAGTGGGCCAATCCGCGTTGGTTTTCCTCTTCCAGGATAGAGCCGACGTTCTGGGCGATGAAGAAGTCTGCACGGTCTTTCGGCTGTGCGTTATGGCGGATATAATAGGTTAGCCCGTTATCTAACTTCCCGTATCTGACTTTCGGGTCTACGGGTAACGGCTGGAGCTGCGGTTGCTGGGCTGCCAGTTGGAGGGCGGCGAGTATCCAGAGGAGGCATCCGATGGAGAGAATCTGTCTGATCTTCATATCACTTATTTTCTTATTGTCAAGAGGCGACAAATGTAACAGTTTTTTATTACAACAGACATAATATTGAAAACGTTTGCCCTTATTTAGGAAAAAACGGAAGAGAATGCTTTTCCGTATGGAAAAAATATCTATTTTTGTAAGGTTGTTGTTTTTATGTGCACGCAAACATTAATAATTTATCTAATATATTTACCATGAAATCAGATGACATTTCACGCCGCTCGTTTCTGAAGCGGGCATTTGCTCTTTCTGCTGCTACAGCAATACCTTCTTTCTGGATTCCCTCGAAGGCCAATGGGATGCCGGGTGTTCCTTTCGTCAGTGCTAACGAAAAAGTGAGAATCGCTTTTATCGGTATCGGTAATCGTGGAGGCGATATTGCACAGGAGCTGTATAAAACCGGCTTGTGTGAAGTCGTAGCCCTTTGCGACGTCGATATGGGAGCTCCCCATACTCAAAAAGTTATTTCCATGTTCCCGAAGGTGCCTCGCTTTCAGGATTTCCGTCAGATGTTCGACAAGATGGCAGATAAGATCGATGCCGTGACGGTCGGTGTGCCTGACCATGCCCATTTCCCGATCACGATCGAGGCAATGGCTCATGGAAAACACGTATATGTAGAGAAACCGATGGCCCGCACCTTCCAGGAAATCGAACTGATGATGAAGGCCGAAAAGAAATTCGGCGTCGTTACGCAGATGGGTAACCAGGGACATTCCGAAGCGAACTACTTCCAGTTCAAAGCATGGAAAGAAGCCGGCCTGATCAAAGACGTAACGGCTATCACGGCTCACATGAACTCTCCGCGCCGCTGGCATAACTGGAACCCGAACATCAAACACATGCCGATGGGCGAACCGGTGCCCGAAACATTGGACTGGGATACCTGGTTGGGCGTCCGTCCGTTCCACGAATATAACCACGATTATCATCTGGGACAGTGGCGTTGCTGGTATGACTTCGGTATGGGTGCGCTGGGCGACTGGGGAGCTCATATCCTCGATACAGCCCATGAATTCCTGAATCTCGGCTTGCCGACGGAGATCAATCCGCTCTATCTGAAGGATCATAATCCGTTCTTCTATCCGATGTCTTCCCGCATCCTGTTCCGGTTCCCGGAAAGAAAAGATATGCCGGCCGTAGATGTTACCTGGTACGACGGTCTGGATAATATCCCGACTGTACCTGAAAACTACGGTTCTTCGGATGTCGATCCGAACATTCCTCCTGTTGCCGGCGGTAAATTGCAGCTGACTAAACTGAATCCCGGTAAGGAGATTTATACAAAGACATTAACATTCAAGGGTGGCTCTCACGGCAGCACATTGTCTGTCATTCCGGATAAGGTGGCTAAAGACATGAATCCGACCTTGCCGGAATATCCGAAGAGCCCGTCCAACCACTACGCAAACTTCCTGCTGGCTTGCCAGGGTAAGGAAAAGACCCGTTCTCCGTTCCATATCGCCGGCCCGTTGAGCCAGGTATTCTGCCTGGGTGTGTTGGCACAGCGTATGAACCGTAAGATCGTATTCGACCGCGACCTGAAGCAGATCGTGAACGATCCTGTTTTGAACCAGATGCTGGTAGGCGATATGCCGCGACGGGGTTGGGAAGAATACTATAACATTTAATAGAAGTTTCTAAGATCGTTATTCGTAACGGTTGACTATTTTTTGAGAAGGCAAGCTTTTCGGGTAAGCTTGCCTTTCTTTTTGTTTATAGGAAATCCCTGCCGATTCTCGTTTGAAAACTCTATCTTTGTGCTCGTAATACGCATAGGGACATGAGTATATTTGAAGGATACGTGGGCATTCGGTTATGGGACGGGCAGTTGGTGGACGATGTGATCTTCTCGCTGCTCCTGTTCCTGTTTATCGTCTTTGCGTTTGTGTTCCGGATGAATTTCCAACTGTTTGTGAAGATGCTGAAAGACGCTTTCCTGGTGAAGGAAAGGCAGAACCTGTTTGATGGCGTAGCCGGAAAAAGCGGTTTCTTTTTCCGCAACTTTATGACGTTCCAGGTATTATTTCTTTGCAGCATTGCCTTGATCGCTATCGGGCGGATATACGGAATCGTCAGCTATGTGGAGTGGAGGGAAGTGCTGTGGGCGTTCGGCGCGGTTTTTTGCGTGCTGTTCCTGTTCTATCAGTTTAAGCAAAGTTGTTATTTTTTGTTAGGCAGCGTGTTTGCCGATCCGAATAAATACCGGCTATGGAAAACAAGCTATAATGCCATAATGGGGGTCTGGGGTGTGTCGTTATACATACCGGTGCTGTGGTTAGTGTTTGTCGGGACTCACGTGACAATACCTGTAGTTATGTTTTGTATTCTCTATATTTTGTGTCGTTTTGTAATAATTTATAAGACAATACGGATATTTCACAAGAAAAGCACTGGTTTATTATATATTAGTTTGTACCTTTGCACCCAAGAAATTTTACCTCTGGTATTTTTGTACGAAGGTATGGTTTATTTGTATAACTTTATCGAGACAAGTACTCTATGGCATTGAACATCAAAAAGTTGCTGGTATCACAACCGAAGCCTGCATCCGAGAAGTC
>URZO01000063.1 GCA_900552465.1 uncultured Parabacteroides sp.
GGGTAAATTTATATATTATGAAATTGAAGAATATAGTTGGATTAATATCTGCAATGGGCCTGATGCTGGTTTCTTGTTCAGAGGAATCGGTGATTGACGGGCCGGATGTAACGGAAAAGGCTGATACTTCTTTTGATATCACACTTGTTTCCGGAGGAGTTGAAACAAAAGCTCCTGGTGGGTATGAATATGCAACAGCCGAAGAAATTAAAATTCAAACTTGTGCTGTTGCAGTCTTTGCCGGAGAAAAAATGGTCGGCTTTGAATATGTTACATTTGATGGTGGTAAATCCAATGCCAAATATGAATCGAAAGACGCATACAAAGTTGAGAATATTGAGACTAAATCAGGAAATGTAAAGATATTAGTGGTTGCTAATCCTGTTTTAGATAAGGAGGCATTAAGAAAACTGAATACATACGATAAGTTCAAGTCCCAAGCAACCTCCTATGATAATGCTAATTCTTTTGTCGCATCTAAGTTGATTAAGTTTGGAGAGGTAGATAAAACATTGAGTACTACTGCTGCTGATGATGTCGTAGTTCCGCTAACCCAAATTGCAGCAAGGGTTGATGTTACATATAAAGTGACGGTTGAGAATGGTTGGAGTGCTGTATTAGGAAAGAATAAGATAAGTGGCATAAATGGCCGATCGAATATCTTTTTACCTGAATATAAGAGAGGTAGCTATACGTTTACTTCTCCTTCATCGCCATTATTAGAAAAGTCAGATGTGACGGTTTCCGATAATAAGTTGTCTTTTTATACGTATGAGACGGAAACTCCTATCAATATAGCTGTACCGGTACAACTTAGCTATGGTAGCCGGGAAGAAAAAAAGACATATAACTTGTCTTTGCAGCCAAAATTTGTAGAAGGTAAGTGTTCGACAGACGGTATTGTACATGGTCATTATTATGAGGTGACAGGTAACATGTCTATTGATATGGAACTAAATTGTACAATAAACTGGGAGGTTGAAACATTTGAACCTGTGCCTGTTACGATCCCTGATTTTAAATAATAAATAAAAAAACATTGGATATGAAACGATATATAAATATAATAGGGCTTTTATTCTGTCTTTTTGCGTGGAATGCTTGTGTGGATGATGATATTGTGAAAAAGGACAAGGATGTGATAGATGGGATACCGACGACAGTTTCTCTTTCTTTCACAACACAGGATGCCGACAAAGTGGCGACGAAAAGTGAAATTGACGTAACAGAAGAGTATCGCGTATATAATATGTTGGTCTTTGTGTTTAAACAGGTGAACGGTACTTGGGTAAAGGAGGCTATGGTGGATACTTATACGACAACATCGAATAAAACATCTGATGGTGGAACTACTGCAGGAACGGTCGATTTATCCGTTACTTCAGGTGTTAAACGTATTTATGCTGTTGCAAATGGAAAAGATAATCCTTTGATGCCAATTGCAGATATTGAAGCAGTTAATTCTTTAGATGACTTTTTGGCATTAACAGCTGTCATGAGATCTGAGACGGTTGAACGTGGACAGTCCAATTTGATGATGAGTGGTATGTTTGAGACAGGAAACAATGTGGATGGGACAGTAACAATTAGTCCGGAAGATAATAATAAGACTTTGTCATCCGGTAAAGTAAAACTAAAACATTTGGATTCTAAAATTACATTTGTTGTAACTGCCGCAAATGGAATTTCTTTTACTCCAAAAGAATGGAGAGTTGTTAATGTACCTATTGCTTCTAATGTTATTGAAAAAACATATGTTCCGAATGGTGAAAATCATGATGCGGTCGGCTATGACAATGGGAGTGACTATTTTAGCTCTCCACTTTCCAATTTTGAGAAAGCAGTTGGTGGTGATGTGACAAAAGGTGGTAGTTTTACCTTTTATATGTTGGAAAATAGAAAAAATGCGAAGGGGGATATTTATCGTGATGCGGAAGCAAAAGACGTTGTGCCTTATCAGTTAAGAGAAAAGCAGGTAAAAGAGCCGACTGGTCAAGATAAAGTTGTCACTAACGGAGATTATATCTATGCTGCAAAATATGCAACTTATGTTGAAATGACGGGGTCTTTTCACCAAGACGCCACGAACACTGATGTGGAGAAAAGTGCGGAGGTGAAGTATACTATCCATTTAGGTTATGAAAACGGGAAGGCAGATAATTTCAGGAGTAGAAGAGGGTGTGATTATACTTATACAGTTAGGGTTACAGGTGTGAATGCTATAGAAGTAGAAGTGGAAACTTCGGACCAAGATGAACCTACGGAGGAACAGCCTGGTGCAGAAGGTGACGTGGTTAAGTCAAAAACATATCTTTATGTAGATGCGCATTATGTGACAAAGTCGATCACATTTTCAAAGACCTTTGTTTCAGCAGATGCAACATTTCGTGTGAAAACGCCTTATGATATTAATGGGATAGGTGAGAATGCAGAAGATTATAAATGGGTATGGTTTGTTCAGAATGAAAAAGAATTAGATAGAACAGAGGCCCAGCGTGGATATTATGAATATTATGATTATCCTTTTTTTAAAACAAAAGAGGGTTATGATGTGAATGATAAATTTGATAAGAATAGTGGGTGGAAGAAATTTAGTAAAAAGGGGTATTATCCTCAGAAAAGAACATGGATTGATGAGGTACCAGGGGTTGACAATGGCTGGAAATATAAAACCGGAGAAACAAATTTTGTCCCATTTGTTGATACAAAATATATAAATAAGACGGATGACTATTCTGGTTCTGATTATGTGGGGAAACGTATTAATGTAAAAGATTTGATCAAGTTATTGCAGACTCATAAAGACGAGGAGCCAAGTGCCACTTCGATTTATGATTCAGAAGGTAATGCAGCATTTACGGTATTTATCGATGAATTTTATTATGAGGATGATGCTTCAAACTGGAAAAAGTTTGTAAATGTCCCTAATCGTGAAATGCATATTCTTTGTGATACCAGATATAGTCAGGATCAGGAAAGTAGTTTGACAACATCTAATTTCTTGATTAGCCAGAAGTCAATTAAAACATTTTATGATTTGGAAAATGTAACGACTGCATGGGGTGTTGAGACTGTTCGTGAGGGGGATATGTTGGCAAAAGGAACAATAGATCCATCTAATTCCAGTAAAACAAATGGGCGTTGGAATATGTACAACTATATGAATTATACAGGAAAATCCTGGAAGACTTATGTTCAATCATCCTCGAATACTCTTACTTCTGACTATAATAAAGTAGCGTATGCTTGTTTGCAACGTAACCGTGATTTGAATGGAGATGGGACAATATCAGATGACGAAGTTCGGTGGTATTTGCCTTCAATCAATCAGATGGTTGGTATGTGGACGGGACGTAATGGATTTTCTTCTTCTGAGGTGTATTTGTTTAATGGAGAGACTTCAACCGTTACAGACAATGACCGTTGGCAGTATCATTTCCAAAATAGTAATGATGTAATGTTTTGGGCAGAAGAAGGTGCTGCAACTGGAAATAATAAGGGTTCAAGCTTTGATTATCGTTGTGTTCGTAATTTGGGTGCTTTTTATAAGGATAAACCAGTAAAGGATGGAGAACCTTCTGATTATGTCGTTTATGATTCCGAAACTCGAATCTTTGATTTAACGCATATGAATAGTAAAGCGATTCGTACAGATCTGTATACAGGTGAATTAGCTGTTACAGACGAACTTAATCAGGCAAATCGGCCATATCGATATTTTAAAGTGGCTAAGAATTTGACATCTGGTTCTGTTACTCAAACGCAAGTCTATAACGGGCAAAGTCCGTGTAAAGACTATACTGATGAAGAAGACGGGCGTGATAAAGGCACATGGCGTATGCCTAATCAAAGGGAGCTTATGCTGATTGTGGCTTATGTAAATCAAAGTAATTCGACATTATCTCGTACAAGATCATCATTGTCTAAAGTAAAAGGACGTAAAAATTTTGGCTCTGTCTTTTATCAGCAAAATAACGGTATTGTTACTTTGGATGAGACTCGGGATACCAATTCTTTCAAAGTTCGTTGCGTAAAGGACGTAAACAAATAGGCCTATATTTTTTCATTTAACTTACATACGCCAATCCTTAACGGGATATAGGTAGCTTAGGGTGCGAAGAGTTTCTTTGCGCCCTTTGTGAGGTTTAGGCGGGGATGTGATATCTGAAGCATCGGTATGGTTTTGTCGGATTATAACTATGATTTGGCAAAACCATTACTATGAAGCTGAGAACGGAAAGGCACGCTTTTTTGCTGTAATAGACCTACTTGAAGAAATTCTTTCCTTGAAAAGTTTTGTATTTAGCAGAAAAGCCGTACCTTTGCAAGCCGAATATTATCAAAATTGTACTAAGAGTTTAATTCTTAGCACGTTGTTGCGTCAAGTGTCCGTAGTGACAGCGCACGCGGGAATTGGATTCTTGTTTTTTAGAGTTATTAATTTATTAATTTTTAAAGCAAGTGGATACTTTAAGTTTTAAGACCATTTCTGCAAACAAAGCAACTGTAAACAAAGAGTGGGTCATTGTTGACGCCGAAGGACAGACTTTGGGACGCCTTTGCGCAAAGGTGGCTAAGCTTTTGCGCGGTAAGTATAAACCCAATTTTACTCCGCACGTTGATTGTGGTGATAACGTAATTATCATCAATGCAGACAAAATCGTTCTGACAGGTAATAAGTGGAACGATCGTATTTATTTGAGATATACCGGATATCCCGGTGGACAGATCGCTTATACTCCGGCCGACTTACAGGCTAAGGGTGACGACCGTCTGTTCCGTAAAGTAGTGAAAGGTATGCTTCCCAAGAATCGTCTGGGTGCCAAACTGTTGAATAATCTGTATGTATATGCAGGAACAGAGCACAAACACGAAGCTCAGCAGCCTAAATTAATCGATATAAACTCATATAAATAATCACAATGGAAGTAGTAAATGCAATAGGAAGACGTAAAGCTGCAGTTGCTCGCGTATTCGTAAGCGAAGGTACAGGAAAGATTACTATCAACAAACGTGATCTGGCTAATTACTTTCCTTCTACAATCCTTCAGTTCATTGTTAAGCAGCCGCTCGCAAAGCTGAACGTTGCAGAACAATATGATATCAAAATCAACCTCGATGGTGGTGGTTTCAAAGGACAGTCTGAAGCAGCACGTCTGGCTATCGCCCGCGCACTGGTGAAGATCAATCCGGAAGATAAACCGGCTCTTCGCTCGGAAGGTTTTGTTACTCGTGACCCGCGTGCCGTTGAACGTAAGAAACCGGGACGTCCTAAGGCTCGTAAGAGATTCCAGTTCAGTAAACGTTAATCTTATTTGTGAGTCCCTTACAAGTAGAGCAAAGCGTTTAGTATCTAAATTATCAGGATTCTTTTTATATGCTGACATACGGAAAGACTACCTGGTGATTGAGTTAAACAAAAGAAAGTAAACGATTTAAGAAAAAAACAATGTCAAGAGTTAATTTTGATCAGTTATTAGAAGCTGGCGTACACTTCGGACACTTAAAAAGAAAGTGGAACCCTGCAATGGCTCCTTATATTTTCATGGAGCGCAATGGTATTCATATCATTGATTTATATAAAACAGTTGCTAAAGTAGACGAAGCAGCAGAAGTAATGAAGAACCTGGCTAAACAGGGAAAGAAAGTACTTTTCGTTGCTACTAAAAAACAAGCCAAACAGGTTGTTGCCGACAAGGCTTCTTCTGTTGGTATGCCTTACGTTATCGAACGCTGGCCGGGTGGTATGTTGACCAACTTCCCGACTATCCGTAAAGCGATCAAGAAGATGGCTACTATCGATAAGATGGCTAAAGATGGTACATTTGATAATCTTTCCAAGAGAGAAAAACTTCAGATTACTCGCCAGCGTGCCAAGTTGGAAAAGACTTTGGGTTCTATCGTAGACCTGACTCGTCTTCCGTCAGCTTTGTTCGTTGTTGACGTGATGAAAGAACATATCGCAGTTCGTGAAGCTAACCGTCTGGGTATCCCCGTATTCGGTATGGTAGATACTAACTCGGACCCGAACAACATCGACTACGTGATTCCGGCTAACGACGACGCTACAAAATCTGTAGAAGTTATCTTGGGCGCTATCTGCGAAGCTATGAACGAAGGTCTGCAGGAACGTAAAGCTGAAAAGATCGATACTGAAGCTGCCGGCGAAGGCGAGGCTCCTAAAAGAGACCGCAAAGCTAAAGCTGCAGTAAAGAAAGAACGTACGAAGAAAGAAGACGAAGAAGCGTTGAACGCTAACGTTGCTGACAAGTTCGCGAAAGACGAAGAGTAATTCAATTGCCAATTGACGTTTGCCAATTGACAATGAGAAAAACAAATAACAATGGGCAATTGGCTTTTGACAGTAATTGTCAATCGGCAACTGTCCATTGTCAATTTATAAAGAGTATAAACAATTTAAATATAAGGAAATAAGATTATGGCTGTAACTATGGCTGATATAACCAAGCTGCGCAAGATGAGCGGAGCTGGTATGATGGACTGCAAGAAGGCTTTGACCGAATCTGACGGTGACATCGAAAAGGCAATGGAAATTATCCGTAAAAAAGGACAGGCTATTGCTGCTAAGCGTTCTGACCGTGACGCTGCTGAAGGTTGCGTATTGGCAAAGAAAGACGGCGAATTTGCTGCTATCATCGCTTTGAAGTGTGAAACTGACTTTGTCGCTAAGAATGAAGATTTCATCGCGCTGGCTCAGGCTATCCTTGATGCTGCTGTGGCTAACAAGTGCAAGACGCTGGACGAAGTGAAAGCGTTGCCGATGGGTAAGGGTACTGTACAGGATGCTGTTACCGACCGTAGCGGTATCACTGGCGAAAAGATGGAATTGGACGGCTATAACGTGGTAGAAGGTGCTTACACGACTGTCTACAACCACATGGGCAAGAACCAGCTCTGTACGATCGCTGCTTTCAACAAGGAATCGGAGGATGCTGCTCACAACATCGTTATGCAGATCGCTGCTATGAACCCGATCGCTATTGATGAAGCAGGCGTTTCTGAAGCTGTAAAAGAACAGGAAATCCAGGTAGCTATCGAAAAGACTAAGGCTGAACAAGTTCAGAAAGCTGTTGAAGCTGCTCTGAAGAAAGCCGGAATCAACCCGACGCACGTTGACAGCGAAGACCATATGGAAAGCAACATGGCTAAAGGCTGGATCACAGCTGAAGATGTTGCCAAAGCAAAAGAAATCATCGCTACTGTTTCTGCTGAAAAAGCAGCCAACTTGCCTCAGCAGATGATCGAGAACATTGCTAAGGGTCGTCTTGCCAAATTCCTGAAGGAAGTTTGCTTGTTGAACCAGGAAGATATCATGGACAGCAAGAAGACTGTAAGAGAAACAATGAAGGAAGCGGATCCCGAATTGCAGATCCTTGCATTCAAACGCTTCACTTTGCGTGCTGAATAATTAACGTTATCGTTATATATAAAAAAGGCTGCCGGATTTTTCCGGCAGCCTTTTTTAGTTCTCCTGAGTGCAATATTTCCGTACGCTATTTTACTTTAATGCAGCTAATGCGTTTTTGATGCGTTTGATAGCTTCCACAATATTTTCATCGCTCGTAGCATAACTCATGCGGATGCATTCGGGTGCGCCGAATGATGTGCCGCCTACGCAGGCTACGTGGGCAACTTCCAACAGGTACATGGCCAGGTCGTCTGCATCGTTGATCGTGCGTGTACCGTCTGTCTTACCGTAGTAATAGCTACATTTCGGGAACAGGTAGAAAGCACCTTCCGGTTGGTTTACTTCGAATCCCGGAACTTCTTTTGCCAGTTTAACGATCAGGTTGCGGCGGCGTTCGAATGCCTGGCGCATTTCCTCGACCGGTGCCTGTGAACCGGTGTAAGCGGCTTCAGCTGCTTTCTGGGATACGGAGCACGGTCCGGATGTGTATTGTCCCTGCAATTTGTTGACTGCCTTTACGATCCATTCCGGCCCGGCGATGAAACCGATACGCCACCCGGTCATTGCGTAGGCTTTGGATACGCCGTTTACAATGACGGTACGGTCTTTCATGCCGTCTACCTGTGCAATACTGTTATGTTTGCCGATGTAGTTGATGTGTTCGTAGATTTCATCTGCAATAACGATGATCTCCGGATGTTTTTTCAGGACTTCGGCCAAGCCAGCCAATTCTTCTGCGCTATAAACGGAACCTGTAGGATTGGAGGGTGAACAAAGGATTATTGCTTTAGTCTTCGGGGTGATAGCCGCTTCCAGCTGTGCCGGAGTGATCTTAAAGTCTTGTTCGATGCCTGCCGGTACGATAACGGGCTTGCCTTCAGCCAATTTTACCATTTCCGGATAGCTGACCCAGAACGGAGCCGGAATGATTACTTCGTCACCAGGGTTTACCAATACCATGATTGTATTACAAACGGATTGCTTTGCACCATTTGCACAAGAAATCTGGTTGGCTGTATATTCCAATCCGTTTTCGTTTTTCAGCTTGGCAACGATAGCGTTGCGCAATGCCGGATAACCGGCAACGGGAGAATAACGGGAAAAGTTGTCGTCGATAGCTTTTTTCGCCGCTTCCTTAATAAAATCAGGAGTATTGAAGTCGGGCTCTCCGACACTTAAGTTGATTACATCAACTCCCTGAGCTTTTAATTCACCGCTCTTCTGGGACATCGCCAATGTTGCGGATGGCGACAAACTTGCTAAACGTGCTGATACTTGAGTCATGATCGTGTTTTTATGTAATTATTTGATATTGTGTAAGACATGTCCCATCCGTTCCTTCTTCGTCTTCATGTAGAATTCGTTGTAAGGATTCGGAGCCACTTCAATAGGTACGTTCTCTACGACTGTCAGTCCGTATGCTTCCAGCCCGACACGCTTAACAGGATTATTGGTCATCAGGCGCATCTTGGTTACACCTAAATGACGCAGGATCTGGGCGCCTACGCCATAATCGCGCTCGTCTGCCTGGTGGCCGAGATGCAGGTTGGCATCGACGGTATCCAGACCGTCTTCCTGAAGTTTGTATGCTTTCATCTTTTCCATCAGTCCGATGCCCCGTCCTTCCTGGTTTAGGTAGACAATAACGCCTTTCCCTTCTTTCTCGATACGTTCCATTGCTCTGTGCAATTGTTCCCCGCATTCGCAACGCATGGAACCGAAGATATCGCCGGTCGCACAAGAGGAGTGTACACGCACCAGGATCGGTTCGTCCGGATCGAACTTGCCTTTTATCAGGGCGATATGCTCCAGTCCGTTGCTCTTCTGGCGGAAGGGGATCAGGCGGAAATGCCCGTATTGTGTCGGCATATCCACTTCTACGCCATTTTCTACGATCGATTCCGTTTTCAGGCGGTAGGCGATCAGGTCTTTGATGCAGATGATCTTGATGTCGAAATTCTTAGCTACCTCGATTAATTCCGGCAGGCGGGCCATTGTTCCATCTTCATTGATGATTTCGATCAATGCACCGGCAGGGTACAAGCCGGCCAGGCGCGCCAGGTCTACTGCTGCTTCCGTATGTCCGGCACGGCGAAGTACGCCACGCGAACGGGCACGGAGCGGGTTGATATGTCCCGGGCGTCCCAGATCGGACGGTTTTGTTTTCGGATCGGCCAGTGCCAGGATTGTCTCCGCGCGGTCAAACATGGAAACGCCTGTCGTACAGCCACCTCCCAGTTTGTCGACAGTTATCGTGAAAGGTGTTCCCAGTAGAGAAGTATTATTGGCAACCTGCATATCCAGTTCCAGTTCCTGACAGCGTTCCTCCGTGATCGGGGCGCATAGTACGCCACGGCCGTTTTTCAACATGAAGTTTACTTTCTCAGGAGTTATCTTTTCTGCAGCAATAATAAAATCACCTTCATTCTCGCGGTCTTCGTCATCCACTACGATTAAGAATTTTCCTTCACGGAAGTCTTCAATCGCTTCTTCAATGGTGTTTAATTTAATTTCGCTCATATATTATTCTTATATTTCTTATTTTACAAAGATACGGGTAATTTTTCAATTATATCAATCAGTTCATTACTTGTCTTTTGCACCATCTGTATGTCGTGGCGCAAAAGTTTACGCTGGTAAGTGGCAAGTAAATAGACCGGTAATCCTATCGGGAAAAAGATTCCGAAGGCCAAGCCGATTTTTCCATTTATTTTCGCGTTCATCTGGTTGTACCCGCTGATGACGGGATAGTCCATCAGTTTGTTCAGCACCAGGTTCTGATCCGAATTTTCCAGTTCTTCGATGATACCGTCCATTTCAGTGGCCAACCGGTCGGCTGTATGGTCACGGCCGCCCTGCTTCCAGAAACGGAAATAATTCGTCCATCGCTTGTGTCCGGCTAAATATGCCTTGCAGTTTTCAGCCAGTTGTTCCAGGCGGGGTACGATATTTTTGTAATCCGGATTAAACATGATAACCTCTTTCAGTTCCACCTTGCGGCCGGAACGTTTGCCGAACAGGTTTTTCAACGCATTCAGATAGGTGTCTGCGTTCAGGATGACGGAGTCGTTAACTGCTTTATAGGTAAGGAAAATACCCAACGGAGCCAATACCGCGGAACTCAGCCACATCCCTTCCCAGGCTTGCCAGATTCCTTCGCGGGCCATTTTGAACCCGATGTTGTTGATGACATAATAGAAGATGAAGAGTAGGACGGAGAGCACGACTGGGGTGCCTAATCCTCCTTTTCGGATAATGGCCCCGAGCGGCGCACCGATAAAGAAGAATACCAGACAGGCAAATGAGATGGTGAATTTGTTGTGCCATTCCGTCAAGTGACGGCGCACCTTGTAGGCTTCATCCCCGATGGTGGCTGCCTTGAAGAAATAATCGGCTTTCAGATTCTCGACGCTCGACTTTGCGCGTGTCAGGATCGTAGCTTTCTTTCCGGGAGCTTCGGCCTGGTAAAGACTGTCAAAGTTCATGACGATTACCGGTTTATCCTCTTTCTGCTCCGTTTTTATGTTTTCCGGCTCTTCGCCTGTATCTTTCGATTCGGATTCTTTGACATCCTTCGGTTTGCTCAATGTCCTTCTGTAAGAGGTTTCATAAACACTCTTAGAGTTGATCTCCTGGATGCTATCCAGGCGCACGCTCATGGAGTCGATAGACGTTTGCAGGTCATGCATATTTTTACCCATATATTGGTTCTGCATGAATGATTCGTCCGTACGTGAAAAGTTTGCATCGAATTCAATCAGAATGTCGCGGCTTGTGAATGTCTCTCTCTGATAGGGAACGGCATTTTTCTTTCCGCCGGTATTCTTAGATTGATCCCCTATGTTTTGAAAAGATTCACCGTTGAACAGGGAAAGGACCAGGAACAGTTTATCAGCCGACGTTTTTAACCGTCCTGAATCGGCAACCATCACACTCACGTTATTGAAACCTTTGGTGTGATCATAAATCATCATGTCGCGGAGTAGCCCTGTTTTATTGTCCTTATGCTTTACATATACATTGTATCCGGTGATATCGCTGTAGAAAACCCCTTCCGGAATATCCAGCTCCGGCGATTTCTGGCGCATGGACCAAAGCAATGTATAAAGCTTGACCTGTACGACAGGCATGGCGTAGTTCTGGAAAAAGAAAGCCCCGATACTTATAATGCCGATCGTGATGATCAGCGGGCGCATAATCTTGACAAGCGAGACACCTGCCGATTTCATCGCCAATAGTTCCAGCCGTTCACCCAGATTCCCGAAAGTCATCAGAGACGCCAGCAATATGGCTAAAGGCAGGGCCATCGGCACAAGAAAGAGGGCAGCATACATTAACATTTCCGCAAGGACAGCGATTCCTAAACCTTTCCCGACCATGTCGTCAATGTACCTCCACAAGAACTGCATGAGTACAATAAACAGACAGATGCCGAAAGTCATCAGAAACAGCGGCAGGAAAGTCTGCAGCATGAATGTATATAATCGTTTTATTTTCAACATTGCTTATCCGGTTGACGGCGCAAAAGTAGTGAAAAAACGATATGATCGCTAACAGAAATCACTAAAACTACCTAAATACCGAGCGTACGCTTCAGTTCTTCTACTTGGGTATCCCACAAATCGATAGAATCCCGTTTTTCGTCCGGTTCGGCAAAGTCTGTTATTTGTAAAGAGGTGGAGCCTGTCAATTCGTGCGAGTGGATCTGAAATTCAAAATAAGCATTATCATCCTCTTCATCAGTCCAGCGGTAACGGACGCTCATTTCCGGTTTCATAGACAGGACTTCTGCATCCTGTTCAGCTTTATTCCATCTAAAAGCATACATGTTACCATTAATAATAACATCATCAGCGAACCAAGCAGATAGCCCTGGAGGAGTAGTGAGGTGATTCCATAAGCTTCTTCGCGAAACTTTATCGAAAATGTATTCGATATGAAATTTCTCTTTTTTCATTTTTTCATTGTGTTTATTGCGCAGCAAGGTAGTAAAAGAATTGCTATTCACCAAATCTGCTTATGAAAAAAACGGCTCTGAATTAAGATCTTAACATGAAGTGTTGAAAAATAATTGATTTTTTTCTTTGAAAGAGTTGCATAGTATGAAAATAAACTCTACTTTTGCAGCGTCAATCAAGGAAATGATGACAATATGATGGCGAGATAGCTCAGCTGGTTAGAGCGCATGATTCATAATCATGAGGTCCCCGGTTCAATCCCGGGTCTCGCTACGGAAAGCGTTTAAGAATTTCTTAAACGCTTTTTTTTCTTCTCTGTGGTTGTGAATCCTGATTATACGAAATCTTGGGGGATTATATATATAATGTACGCGTATAAGAGTGGAGGTGTGATGCATGGGCGGTATATATAAAAAGGAAAGTTCAGACTATCTGATTCTCTATCGAAATGGAGGCAGATATTCTGAACTTTACGATAATTATGTAACCTCACGGTTATGTTAATTAGGTTTGCTTGCAGAATTAAGGGATTCGTGCAAACAGAGTATAGGGTAAAATTTCACAAATTGTATTGTGTTATTTCTTATTACAAAATTACATCTTCTGTTGTTGAAATAAAGAAGGTGATATTATCATCTATTGTGTGTATTTCTATCATTCGTAATATCGTAAAGTGTTCATTGTCAGTGTAAGTATAAATTAACAATGGTAAAAGAGTCATGTATGTGTGTATTCCTATCACTGAGAATCGCGTATTTATAAAAAAAAGTGGCGCACATCCGGATTATCCGAATGTGCGCCTATTGCATATAAAAAAATTGAGGGCAAGATTATCCGACTGTTACGTACTGAATGACAGTACCCCAGTCTGAAACGCTAACACTGATATTGTTGCGAGAAAGGTCAAAAACGATATTAGTTTGTTCTCCTTCGTTTGCAGCTACTTTTTCTGCATTTTTGACATTTTCGGAAGAAAGGACCAAAACATCGTCTCTGTAAAGCTCTACGGTTACGTTATCGGTCGGCAAAATAGAGAATGTACCGGTAGTCAGGTTGCCATTATCTTTTAAAGTAGCCGGAATAATATATTCGATATCGTTACCAGTCAACTCGCCATTGCAGTTGAAAGAGCTTTTCGTTCTTTTTATTTTGTAGTAGTAATTACCTTCTTTAGAATCATATACTTTTAAAATTCCTTTTGTCAGGATAGACATGGAAGATACTTTACGTTCGATTTTTAATTCCTGTGCCGTAGCTTTAGTGGCCGAGCGGTAAACGGTTACCTGTCCGTAGAATAAATCGCCGGGAAGGCTGTTGGCAACGCCGTTGTTATGTTTTAAGTTCACCTGCAGATCAGAGATGATGTTAGCCTGGTTCATGTTGCTTATTTCTTCGCTTTCGTTAGAGAGTCCAGCCCAAGCAACCACTGTGATCTTGTCAGAGCCCGGGCAACTGATCTCAACCGGCTTAACCTGCAAAAGATAATCTCTGTCAACCGTGATTTGTTTGTAGAAGTCGTTGTTTTCGTCAAAAACATACAGTGTCGTGCTTTTAACGTCACCTCTTGAAGTGATATCCTGATTTTCTGAATAAGCTTTGAGAATAACTGAGAAAGGAGCTTCAACTGCTAAAGGAACCTGACTATCTTCGATTGAGTAAGAATCGCCATCGGCGGAACAGCTTGCGAAAGAAAGAACTACGGACAGTGTCCATATAGTTAAAAAACAATTTGTGAAAATTTTACCCTTTTTCATGACCTTAATTTTTTTAATGCAATTTATAAACCCTATACTCTTCGAGAACTTTTCTCTCGGTTAAGACCCTCATCAAAACCTCTTGTTTCTCGTTGACAATGCAAATATATGTCGGGATATTGGATCCTGCAATAGTTTTATGTGTAATAAATGTTAAACGCATCAAAATAGTTGGAGAAAATATCAAATACAGAGCTAAAACTGTCTTTGTGGCGTGTAAAAATATCAAATATACCCTTTGAATTGATAGGAATACCTGTTTTGGATGGTAGGTAAGTATGTCAATTATATTGGTGAATATATCAGTGTGAGTTGTTGTCATCTCTATCTTTTATTGGTGGTGAAAGTGTCATTTGTGATGTGTAAATGAATCATGCGGGTGCTTTTGTGTTATCGTTATTTGATTGTATAGTTATACTGCTTTTTCGTGTCCGGCTCTAAAGCTAACTTGTTTCTAAAAAGATTTGAACCTGTAAATGATGATTTATGGATGTGTTTATATCGACCGATGGTAACATCTTCCCCTCTTGAGAGGGGGCAGGGGGTGTGTGAATTTTCATTGATAGACAGAAAGATAACACACCCCTTATCCCCTCTCGAGAGGGGAAACAGATACTCCCGACGCTACAACCACAAACACGAATCACACCCATAAATCATCATTTGTTGTTTCAAAACAGCCAGTATTTGAATCACTTGCTTTGTTTCAATTGCCCTGGATGGACATTTTTGTTGATACGGAGGGCGGTTGCTATCACATTGGGCGATATTGGAGCACTTTGTTATTTGGTATATATATTATATGTACGCGCGTATATAGTAGTTAGATATAAAAAGGTGGCGTACACGAGGAACAATCCGGGTGTACGCCTATGCATATAAAAAAATTGAGGGTAAAATAAATCAATTGAAAGCTTATTGTCTTTCGATAGCCTATTTTATCGGGCTTGATTTATGACTGATAAATCGTAATGCCGCAATTATTATGGAATGGCTATTTTTCTGTAAAGCTTAAATATTATAGGGTTGTCCTTTATTTGGTACAAAAATAAAGGGAGTTTTTTTGTTCTACAATAATCTATGCGTAAAATATGTTAAACATTTCAATATAGATGGCATTCATGTCGTTTGCCGATTCTTAAAAGCGGAAATAGTGTAGGGGGGATTTGTTTTTTTGTGATTAGCAAAAGTTTCAAATCATTTATTTTAGGATTCCATTCTGAGGTTTTTCCGGAAGTAGCGGTGAAATGAGTGAAATTTAACCGATCAAATATTCTTTTGATATATGTATTATATATAAATGATATATATCAAAAGCAATAAATATAAATATGATGATAATAAAAATCAATTGTAATAAGAATAATTCAAAAGCAAGAATATATTCTTTCATCTACTTGTTTCATGAATTCACCTATATGTTATGAAATTTAAGATGCTTGCTTGTCTTGTAGGCGTTTTGTTGCCGCATAATACTATGATTATCATTAATTCTTTGAAAATAAATAGTGTTAAATGTATCGTAAGAAAAATATTTTTTACCATATTTGCAGAGTAATGTTGAGAATGAACTTTTGGGTTCTGGAAGGATAAATAATAAATGCATATGAGTTATGAATAAGAAATCTCTGTTCAGGAGGGTGAGTGGAGTATTGATCTGTAATCTTTTCGGTACTTCGCTAATTTTTGCAGCCAATGAAAACGGACAACTATTCGGAAGCGAGACTTTGATTGTAGTCGTTCTTTTGCTTCTCTTTTTCGTGCCATTATTTTTGTACATGAGAAAACTGCATTCTAATATGAATGGCCGCTCGGACCAGATCATAAAAGAAAATGCGGCACTGGAAAACTTGAATAAAGAAATGAAAGCCCGCAATAATGAATTGCTTGCCCGGAAAAATGTGTTGGAAGAACAAGTTTGCCAGCAGGAAGAAAAAATTCAGGCATTGCGGACTCAAAATGATGAACTGGCAAAGATGAATGGCGACCTGGTCAGGAAAACATCCGAGCAGGAGTTGACTATTTCTACATTAAATAATAATAAGAAAGAACTGGAGCAACTGATCGTTGTAAAGATCAAGGAAAATGATACGATCCAGCGCGAGGCGGCAGAAAAACTGGCCGAAGCCGAAAACCGCCTCAAAGACGCGGAAAGCATACACGATAATTTCTTTATCGAAACGATCCACGAAATGCGCACGCCGCTTTCGTTGGTACTCGGTTCCCTGGCCCTGGTCGTACAAAACGACGATCCGGATAAGGACATGTCTACCCAATTGCTTTCGGCCTATCGTAATACGTTGGCCATGCAGGACTTGGCAGACCAGTTGATTGGTACGCGCCGTTCGAATGATGTTGCCAACTATCTGCGCATAGCCCGCTACGATATGGTCGAGATCTCCCGCCAGATTTGCGATATCTTTGTCGACTGGGTGGCCATGAACAACGTAGACTTCCGGATTAATACACAGACGCCGGCCCTTTGGGTATGGGTCGACCGCCGCAAGATAGAGTTTGCCCTCCGTATGTTGCTCTCGAATGCCTTTAAGAATACGTTTGCTTACGGCAAAGTAACGCTCGATATCGCGGTCGTCAATGAAAACGGCAAAGCCTATTGCTCTCTCGTTGTCAAAGACGAAGGGTTGGATGAAGACGAAAGCGCACGCCGCGGCTTGAAACAGATTATGGATATGGCAGAAGCCATAGGCGGTTTTTATCGGCATGAGGCCGATAAAAACGGAACCTCTTACGCTGTCCTGATCCCCTTGGGCAAGCAGCATCTGCTGGATCGCCGTGTCGAATTTGTAGAACCGGAAGCCGATCTTGTCAAACTGAATGCCCGTCAGAAAGAAGAAATAGCCGAACTGATTCAGGTAATCCCGCAAAAGCAGGAAACCGGAAGGAAGCTGCTGGTGATCGACGACAGCGACCAGATCCGCTGGTTCCTAAAACATGTTTTCAGCAAAGAGTACCAGATCATCGAAGCCCGCAACGGGCAGGAAGGTGTCGACGTAGCCCTGTCGGAAGAGCCGGATTTGATTCTCTGCGACGTGATGATGCCGGTGAAAGACGGCTATGAGACTTGCCGCGAGATCAAGAGTGATCCGAAAATGGCACAGACACCGGTCGTGATGCTGACAGCCAAGGTCGAGAGCGAAGATGTGATCACCGGAATAGAAGCCGGTGCAGACGATTATATCACAAAGCCATTCGACGTTGAAATCCTGCGCAGCAAGATCAACAGCCTGATGAAGAAACGCGACGACATGAAGCGCTATTTCTCGAATTCTTCCTCTTCGTCTGCCGAAGAAGAAAACAGCCTGCCGACGAATCCGTTTATGGATGCTGTTGTTAAAAACATTGAAAAGCACCTCGATGATTCCACATTTGAGGCGAAAGTTCTTGCAGACTCCCTGAATATGAGTTTGCCTACTTTGTACCGCAAGATCAAGCAATACTCCGACCTTAGTATTTTGGAGCTGACGCGCAACATACGTTTGAAGAAAGCCGCCGAATTGCTTGCCACCCAGCAGTATTCCGTACAGGAAGTCGCTGAGATGGTGGGATTTAATGATACTGCCACATTCCGCAAACGGTTTACCGAACAATACGGAGTTACACCGTCGCAATACGGCATTCCAGCCTGAAGTACGACAAACGGGAGAGGGTTGGCCTAATGAATCTATGGTTCATCCCTTTCCTGATACGAAGTAAAAAGGTTAAAAATATCATGTTGATATGTATTTCTATTAAATTAAATTTTGTATATTTGCACTGTCTATCCACTATGTGCATGATTGAGGGAAAATTGAGAAGCGAAAAAACACAAGGCGACTGTTGAAACGGATAGTACGAGGGATATATAATAGCATATAAGAGGGAATTGAAGTATGAGGGTAAAATTGCAGGGAAGAAACTACATCTTTCCCGAAAATCTATCAAAATTAGATGTAAATAAATCAAAATTCGGCTTTATAGGCACACCGCTTATAATTGAGAGGTATGCCCCTAACTTGTCTTTACTTTTTCCTCCATCTTTGCAATGTCAGAAGACGACAACCCGAGACGATGAGTAAGTGATAAAGATGGATTATATTGTATAATACATTAATAACGATAAAAAAATAATTAGCCGATGGGAAGGATAGAACAACAGAAAATGCACAACAGTGTCGTTCCAGACAACTCAGTAAGCTATAGGGTAAGATGATTGATAATCAATTATAAATAAAAGAATTTTATTAACTTTTTAATTTTGAAGAATATGAAACTAAGAAATTTAATGTATGCGACTATGATCGCTTGTGCGTTCGCTTCTTGTTCTAAGGACGACGTTATTGAAGGTGGACAGGAACCGACTGCTAAAGGGGATGCGAGTTTGACTATTGGAGTCTCAGCCCTTAAATCGACAAAAGCTCTTATCGCAGATGGTGAAACTATTGGAGAGGGAATAGAGAGCGAAGATAATATCAAGTCCTTAACTCTTGTTGTTTTTAACTCTAATGGTGCTTATCTTGCTTCTGCAAGTTCTGCTAATAGTTCAACGGTTACTGTTTCAGGTTTGAATCCTCAAACTATCAAGTTTATGGTATTGGCAAATATGGACATTGCTACTACAACACTTCAGGGTTTGACTTCTACTACAATTATGAATCAAGCAGTTGTTTTACCGGCTACAGGTTTTACGAAAGATTCAGAACAGGGCTTACCTATGAGTAGTGCTCTTGTCGAAAAAGATGGTCAAAATGATATTGTATTGGTAAGTGGTAATAACTATTATGGTTATGCAGCTGGTCAAGCTAATGCAGCGAAAGAAATGTCTACAGGTAATGCTCTTGATTTAGTTCGTAATGTATCTCGTGTTGACTTAATGGGGGTAAACCTGCATATGAAAATGAGTGATTATTCTTCAGGAAAAGCTTCTTTCAAATTTACAGATGTAAAAATTAAGAATGCTGCAAAGAATGCTATTATTGGTGGTGCTAGTTCAGCTAACACAGAGTTTTTGACAGGAGGTGCTGATGCAACTTATTATATCCAATCTGATGCTACATTGGCTGCTAAAGAACAAACAGACTTTACTTCTGGCGCTGTTCCGGTTGATGCACCGAAAGCTTATTTCTATGTTCTTGCTAATGGACAGAAAACTCCAACACAACTTGTAGTTGGAGGAAACTTTACTTTGACAGATGGAATAAATACATTAACAGGTGCTACTGAAAGTTTTTCAGGTGCAGGCCTTTATCCTATTACGGTCGGTATCACAAATACAGGCGCAGATGGTACAGCTAGTGCTTTGACAGATGGCTTGGTTAATAATAAAATCTATAGAATAACTCTTTACGTTGCTGGTCCTGGTGAGTCAGGAGATGGTCCAAAGGCTAAATTCTTTGTTAATACAGAAGTTAAAGAGTGGGATACCGTTGATCAAGGTGCGATTATTAAATAATCATTTCCTAAAAATAAAAAAAGTGCTCCCCATTTCGGGGAGCACTTTTTGTCATTTAATATTCATTTGAATATTCTTGATCTTGTATTTACGAACTTTCACAACGAATCAGCATGTTATTTTCACAAAACATATTGCTTAAAATTACGCAAGTAAGCATAAAAGTGAAGGAACACCCGGATGATCGAGTCGGTCACACCCGGATGTCAGTGGTCTGAACATGGGGGTGTAGAAACAGTTGTACACCCCCATGTTGGGCACTTTTTGCTACTATGGCTTTGGTTTTCAGTCGTATGGTTGTGCAGATCTTTGAAAAGTTTTGTAAGAAGACAAGAGTATGATAGGTAGATGATAGAAGAATGATAGTTAAAAAGGGTGACTATCATGCCTTTAATCCTTGATAGATAGTAAGATAGTCCGTCTTATGATAGTATGACAGTAGAAAGTGAATAAAGCATGTGTCCCCCCTTAACTACTTTCATCTTTCACTTGAAAAGAGGGTGTATATCGCACCATACGGGCTAAAACTCTCACTTTTACAGTTTGATAGATTCGTCTATAAACAACGAGAGTACTACCTATCTTTTTCACATTATTTATCTCTATCTTTGTATTGTGATTATTAATAAGGTAAAACAAAATAATATCTATATTATGAAACTGAAAAGTTGCTTTCTTTTAATGTTAATCGTTTGTGCATTCTTTTCATGCTCAGACAATGATGATCCGGTGAATCTGACGATTACGCCTATCGTGCCGGACGCGACATTGTCGCTGGCGGTACAGACTGATAATAGGGTAAAATCGAAAGGTGGGTTTATCGAAGATGGAATGGTCGGTACTATTGCTTGGGATTATCAGGTGAAGACTTTGACTGCTGTGGTGTTTAATAATAATGCATATAAACCTGCAAATGTAGGAGTGGGAGATATTGCTGCATTATTTACCAGTAGCTATGCAGATCCGACAAGTACTCCCCAGATAGTGGGTGAGGTTCCTTCAGGAGGGGTCTTTATATTGCTTATTGCAAATTTGGAAGATGACGTGTTGAATAAACTGAAGGAATCTGTTGGTAGTTCGGATGCTAATGCCCGTTTAAGTATAAAAGAAGTTTTGGAACTTGCAACTAAATTGGGTAATGAAGGACAAGAGAAAGGCCTTACGATGAGTAGCCAGGTTTTGGATGTAACTCTTGAACCAGGTAAAAATTTTATCGGGTTTGGTAACGATTATGCATTAGCCAATGGTGGTAAAGAAGTTTTTGGAGAGAAGCCGGTTGAATTAGTTCGTACAGTTGCTGCTATCAACTTGAAAGGTATAATCTTGCCGAAAAAACCGGATACAGAGAATTCGGAATATGAAAGTGTAAGTTTTGCATTGGACACTGTTTTTGTAGCCAATGTAAAAAGCACTGCCGGATTAGGAACTTGGAGTACTGATGTAACTACAATAGAACACTCTCCGTTGACGGCAGAAGGAAAACTTAATTCTGATTATTATCTGGCTCCTGTAAAGTATGCAGATCAGACAGGAAGTCTTAAAACAGGAGAAGCTAAAGGTGATGATTCAATGCTGAATGTATACTTTGAGTCGATCTCCGCTAAAGACGGAACAGACCTTACTTGGACGAATACTGCTATTCCTCCTTGTTATGTTTATCCAAATCAAAATGGCGAAACAGGTGAGTCAGATCTATATAATTATACATTGTTAGTGCTAAGAGGTGATTATACCTACAGGATCGGTGATAAAACGATGATAGAAAAAAATCGTTATTATACCGTAATAGTGAATGATGAAAGGTCTGGTTCTATGAAATATGAAGGTAGTAGTGTACATAAACATATTCAGCGTAATACTAAATATAATGTTACGCTCACAATCAAAGGAACCGGTTCTTCTAAGCCATTTGACTTTTCTGATTTCGCTCATGTTGCTGCACAGGTTGAAGTTGCCAACTGGAATGTCATTAAGATCGATCAACCAGTAGATTAATAAGAAATAGGGTAATAATAAGATATAAAAATAAATTATTATGAAACATATAGCAATAATAAAGCAGTCTCTTATACTGGTAGCCGGTTTGCTTGCGGCGTTGCTGACCAGTTGTATCAAGGATGATCTGGCTGAATGTAATAAGCTGACTTTAAAAGTGGAAGGTGTTGCGACGGACGGTTCGATAATCGATATCACAAGTTTGGGCAATGTAACGGATGCTACCTTGTATATCTTCGATGCTAACAAGAACTTCCTCGAAGCACGTGATCTGGATAAAGATTTTATTGTGGCGAAGAATGAGATTACACTGGATAAGTACCCGGATAATACCAAGCTGTATATCGTAGCTTGGGGTAACCTGGCCGGTGGAAGGCAGACGGTCACTCAGCCTAAAACGATGGACGATCTGAAACTTCAGTTGAAGAGCACTGGCGAAGGATATGCACAGTCGCCCGACAGTTTGTTTTTTGGAACCAAAGAAGTAACTTCTCTGGGTAGCGGTGTTGCCGGAGGAAACAGCGAAGTGATTATCCGCCTGAAAACCGGAACTTACACACTTAAGACCGAAGGTTTGCAGACTGCTTTGGATTTTTACGGATTAAAGAGTTCTGGCGATTTTGATTTCTATATCAATAACACATTAGATACCTACGATGCTTCCGGTAAGCTGGAAGGAGACAGCATCCCTTACAATCCGGAAGGACAGTATGACAACCAGTCAGTCGAGTGGTTGACGACAGGTCCTGTCGACATTGCACAATACGGTGGAAAGCAGACTGCGTTTGCCGGTGAAAAATTGGGTGTCAGGGTTAAAAGTCGCAATGGCAGTGTTGACAAAACAATCTATGTGAATACTGAGGGTAAAGAACTTGCCATACCTGAAGGTGGCCGTATGGATGTTATTGTTTTATTTGAAGACGGTAATATTTCAATCCGTTCGCGTATCACTCCTTGGGGTGTTGTAGACGATGAAATCGAATTTTAATCTCTAAAGTAGTAAAGATATGAAACTAAGAAATATAATAGCAGTCGGTTTATCGTTGGCGGCCCTGGTCAGTTGCTCGAAAGACAATGAGCCTGTAAACGTGAGCAACCTGAAAGATGCCAAAGTAAATATCTCTTTGAAGCCTTCCGTTCCCGGATCGAGCCTGAAAGCCGGCGGAGATGATTATGCTCTGGATGGTGAGACGAATATAAATAGTATAACAGTCCTTTCCTTTACCGCAGACGGTTCGCAGACTTTGGTTGATCCGTATTGGACAAACGGCATGACGACTTCTGATGATGTAACAACCGTCCTGAGCGTTCCGACCAAGGCTACAAATGCTTTGATCGCTATTCTTGCCAATGTACCGGAAAATGCATTTAGTGGAGTAACCTCCTATGCTGCATTTCAGGATCGTCTGGCCCGGTTGTCCGATCAGTCTCAAAATAATCTGGCCATGAGTGCTCAGGTGATTGCTGCCAGTGCCTCTTTAGCGGAAGGTGATAACTATATCGGATATTCATCACAAACGAATATTAATAATCTCAATACTCCATTGGAACTGACCCGTCTGGCTGCCCGTGTCGAATTGGCCGGAGCAACGACGAATTTTGAGACAAAAGCATCTTTGAGAGGCCGTACCGTTCGTATCAACAGTGTCTACCTTGCCAATCAGAAAATCGCTTCCCGTTTTGCCAGTACAGCCTATTGGGGTGCAGTGATGGCAGACGGAAATCTCGGAAATAGTGCAGCTACAACATTGGGCCAGACCCTGCCGGTATCCGGAACACCTTTCCGCCAGTATGTAATGGAAAACACAGACAGCGCCAATCCGACCCAGATCGTGATCAACGCTACTCTCCTGGCATCGCCCGGCTACCAGGCTGAAACAAAAGCCTTTGCCGCCACAATCAATGAAAACGGGACAGTCGTTAGAGGCGAGGCCCACAAATATGTGAAACGTAACTACATCTACCGCTTGAATGTTACATTCGGGCCGAACAGTTTCACAGGTATTACAGAAGACGAACCGACTCCTCCGGGTCCAGGTCCTGACCCCGAACCGTCAACTGGTAATCTGAATGTTCAGGTAGAAGTAATAGGTTGGGGGCCTATTAACCAAGAAGTCATTATTAAATAGTTTAGGGTAAAATAAATAAAAGTATAAACGATTAAAAATATAAACTGATGAAACTACGGAATATTTTTTTAGCAAGTTTGGCGGTTTGCACGATGGCAAGCTGTTCAAAAGATGAAACGATAGACTATTCCCAAATGGGTCCGGTGGATGCTTATGTGTCTTTAGCTGCAACTTCGGCGATACAAACGAAAGCGACAGTAGATAAAAATGGGGATGAATTGTTGAGTGGTGAGAAGTATATTAATAGCTTGACGGCATATGTCTTTTTGGATAAAGGTGCTACTGATGCAGATAAGACATTTGCCGCAGTTAAACATTTGACGGTTGCAACGAATGAGGAAGCAGCTCTTGTCAGTAATGAAACGGGTTTATTAGGTATTGACCATATAATTGTTAAGGTTACTCCTGATGCGAGTGGAACCTCGAGCAGTGATAATTTTATTGCAGTATTAGTCGCAAATGCTGATCAAGTGACTGTTTCTAACCTTGCGGAATTGAAAAATAAAGTTATTACGAAAAGCGTTGAAAATTATACGCCTGCAGTTGTCGCGGCTAAGACTTGTTATTTGCCAATGGTAAGCGGTGAGATAAAATTTGGAAAATTGGTTCCAAATATAATTGTTGATGGTGATCAAAAAACATATACTGAAAATTGGATAAATTCAGGTTCTACTACTACCATATCGCAAACAAGTACAGAGAATGATCCGACAATTATCCCTACTGGTTTGAACAAAGTCACATTGACTCGTTTAGTTGCTCGTGTACAGGTGGAAAGTGTAACAGTGAAAATTGTAGATAATTATCCTGGTGCCAGATTTAAGTTGGAGCATTTGTCTCTTGTAAATGTTCGTCCGACGGCTACTATCGAAACGGGTGCAGGTAATTATGTTAAAGGTTATCAATCATCTGGATATGGTCCAAGTGAGAGAGCTTGGATTTTTGATACAAACGGTAGCACCGTTTCAACATTAGTTAAAGCGTATAACATTCTTTTGGATGAAGGAGGAACTCCCGGTTCTGATGTAAAAAAATGGGGAAAGGAAGATACTGATAAGTTCTGTTCTTATATCTTTGGGAATCCGGAGGTTACGAAAGAGAATGAAGCAACTGTTTATCAGACTGCCCTTTTGATTTCTGGAACGTTTTATAAGAATAAAGAAGATAAAACGGGGTCAGAAAAGAATTTCCGTGTTTTCTTGCAGGATATAGAGACAAAAGGTCCGATTATGGTTATTCCGAATAATGTGTATAAACTGAATGTTACGGTTACAGGTGAAGGTTCTCCGAACGAAAATGAAATCCTGTTGAATGCTCATGTTGCCGCAACTATTGAGGTTGCACCTTGGAATGTAATCGAACAGACCGAAGAAGATGCTAATTAATTGAATTAAAATACTACCTATAAAAAGGCAATCTGCTGATGCAGGTTGCCTTTTTTTGTGCGGTGAAGCCTGCTAAGACAAATATATCTCTCTTAAAGAGTCATAAATTATTGATCTCGTCAGCCGAAAGGCTGGTAGTCTGCATAATTATCTCTGTGGGGAGGTTCAGCTTTTTCATATTGCGGGCTGCTTCATGCATCCCTTCGATCTTCCCTCCGATCTTCCCTCCGATCTTCCCTCCGATCTTCCCTTCGATCTTTCCTTCGATCTTCCCTTCGAGTTTGGCAGAGTCAAGAACATCGTTTTGTATCAGTATGGCATTGACATGTTCATCATATTCCAGGCGTTCTTTAGGACTCATGCCGTAGTAAGCAAGCCTCGTGCCGCAGGCTCTCTTTTGCCGTCTGCTTCAGCTGACGGTTAAAAGGATTGGAGGCAAAGCCTCTTCCTCTGTGGGCTTTAGCCCCTTTAATAAAGGGTTATCCCATTGGTATTTAAAGGGGTTAAAACCCACAGAGGAATCCGGCAAAGCCGGGCATTTATTCATCCGTTCGTTTTTAACGAACGGTAAAAGAGAGCCTGCGGCATGGGGCAATGCCCCATTAAAAGAACAGACCGACAAATCATCATTTACCAGTTTAGGATAAAACCTGTTCCTTTGCGATCCCGCGTCGGAGCACGGGAACGGGATAGCTCATATATGCAAAATAATGAATTTATTTATCCCCAATGATTATCGGGTGAGCCGATATAATTAGTATAATATGATAATATATTAAACTATTAAGCTGTGTAATATGACTTAAAATACCTATATTTGAGTGTTATTATATATGCTTAATGTCTTGCAAGTATTGAAATACAGCCTGATATATTCTAATTTGTAAAAAGTGGGCAATTAATTTGTAAATTCTTGTCATACAATGGTTGAAAGATTGAAAAACATCTGTTTTGCGGCGTTTCTATCGCATTTTAAGGGCGCAACTATCAATTTTATACATTGGTATTTTCACCTATTAATCTTGATATTCTCACCTATCGAATAATCTTAATATTCACCCTACTTTTGCAATGTAAGTTAAACGAAAAAATATTAGGTTATGAAACTGAAGAATATATTATCGATTATTTGCTGCTTAGTTGCAATGGTATCTTGCTCGATGGAAGACGACACGATGATGAATGATACATCAAAAGAACTTCTGAACCGGAATTCAGACAAGGAAGCGGTATTGAACATTAATTTATCAACTAATGCTCTTCTTACTAAAGCGACTGAAGATGCCAGTGGAAATAAAGAAACAAAGTTAGAGAATTGTGTGTTGGCTTTGATGGAAGGAAATAATGTCCTTGCAGTAAAAACATCCAATAGTATAGCGGATGGTAAAGTAACCGATGTTACATTCTTGACTAAAGTAAAAAGCGGTCTGAGCGTTATCGCAATCGTTAATGTTGCTAATCCTAATGATTATTTGAATGCTACAACTCGCACCGCCTTAAATAAAGA
>URZO01000064.1 GCA_900552465.1 uncultured Parabacteroides sp.
TTTCTGTCTATCAAAGAAAATTCACACACCCCCTGCCCCCTCTCAAGAGGGGAAGAGGTTACCATCGGTCGATATGAACATACCGGTAAATCATCATTTAAAAACAAAAACAAATAAAAACATTATGTGGAGTAAAATACAATACGCGCTTATCTACGGTTGGGTGAAGGCACATGCCATCCTGCCGATGTGGGCGTTGTATATATTATCGGACATTCTTTATGTCGTGATCTACAAGATCGGGCGATACCGGGTAAGAGTCGTCCGCCGGAACATGAAAGCCTCTTTCCCTGAGAAATCGGATGCAGAGCTTCGCCGATTGGAAAAGGCTTTCTACCACCATTTCGCCGACTATGTCGTCGAGACGCTCAAACTGGCGCATATCTCCCTCGAAGAGCTGCAACGCCGGGCTTTCCTGAAGAATCCCGAACTGGTAGACCGGCTGATGGAGAAAGGACATACCTGCTTCATTCTGCTGATGGGACATTACGGCAACTGGGAATGGTTCTCCGGATCGACCTCCCGCTTCAAGGATTCGCGTATCTACCAGATATACCGTCCGCTCAGCAATAAGGCCTTCGACCGGCTGTTCATCAAGCTGCGCACCCAGTTCGGGTCTTACGGGATCAAAAAGCAAGATTCCGTGCGCGACGTGATCAAGCTGAAGAGGGATAAGATCCGCAGCGTCGTAATCTTCATCGCCGACCAGACACCGAGCCGGAACAACCTGCATTACTGGACGACCTTCCTCAACCAGGAATCCTCCATCCTGACAGGTCCCGAACGCTTGGCCCGCAAACTCGACCTGCCCGTCATCTTCCTCGATACCAAGCAAGTCAAACGCGGCTACTACACCGTAGACATGAAACTAATCACCGAGACCCCCCAGGAGACTCCCGAAAACTGGATCACCGAACAATATGCCCGCCTTATGGAGAAATGCATCCTGCGCAACCCGGCCTACTGGCTTTGGACGCATAAGAGGTGGAAACACAAGAGAATTGAAAATTAATTACTAAGCTAAATTGTGTATATTATGGGGACAAACGATAATTTTCAACTTTCAACTCTCAACTCTCAATTAAAGAAGCGTGTTGCCGTTGTCATCCTGAACTGGAACGGACGGGAGCTGATGGAGAAGTTCCTGCCTTCGGTCGTGGCCTGTACACCCGAATGGGCGGATGTGATCGTGGCGGACAATGGTTCTACGGATGACTCTGTCGAGATGCTGAAGGCGAAGTTCCCGACGGTGGGCATTATCCTGCTGGATAAGAACTACGGCTTTGCCGAGGGCTACAACCAGGCGTTGAAACAGATCGGACATGAATATACGGTATTGCTGAACAGCGATGTGGAAGTCACCCCGGGCTGGCTGGACGCACCTGTGGCAGCGATGGATGCCGACCCCGATATCGCTTGTGCACAACCTAAAATACGCGCCGAGCGCAACAAAGAATATTTTGAATATGCCGGAGCTGCCGGAGGTTTCATGGATCGGTATGGCTATCCGTATTGTCGCGGCCGCGTGTTGCACGTCGTCGAAAAAGACCTGGGGCAATATGACACCCCTGCCGATCTGCTTTGGGCTACGGGAGCCTGCCTGTTCGTCCGCACTGCCGTTTATAAAGAGGCGGGCGGCTTGGATGCCAGTTTCTTTGCGCACCAGGAGGAGATCGATATGTGCTGGCGACTGCGTTCACGGGGCTACCGCCTGGTCTGTACGCCTGCATCGATCGTCTATCATGTGGGAGGGGCTACGCTGAACGTGGAAAGCCCGCGCAAGACCTTCCTCAACTTCCGCAACAACCTGCTGATGTTGTACAAGAACCTGCCGGAAAAAGACCTGAAACATGTGATGCGCACCCGCTTCTGGCTGGACTACATCGCGGCAGCCAAGTTCCTGCTCTCCGGACATCTTCCGAACGCCCGTGCCGTATACGAAGCCCGGAAAGCCTTCTATGAATTGAAACCGACTTACGAACCGGTCCGCCGGGAAAATCTGGCAAAGACGAAGCTCTCCGACATCCCGGAACTGCGTAAAGGAAGTCTGATTGCAGCGTTCTATTTACAGGGGAAAAAGAGGTTTACGGAGCTGTAAAAACGGAGAGAATTTCGAGAAACGGACACTTACGGACAAAGTGGACACCCGATACAAAATCAATTCACAAAACACTAACACACTGCATAACAGCCGTATAACAAAATACACGTTCTTAAACAGAGACATTTCATGTCATATTCAGGCAGCACTTCATACAAGTGCTTTTCCGTTCTCCAACTGACCCTGTCTTGACGGACGGTGTGAAAAGTAAGTTATAACGCTTTAGTGTGTCATTGCGGGCTTGACCCGCAACCTTATACTGCACTGATTTACAATGATTAGTATGAGATGGCGGGTGCAGTCATCCCGGACTTGATCCGGGATCGCCAGGACACAGACGCTATACATAGGAATTTTGACACACCCCCCACTTACTCTATAGAGTAAAACAAACTACCCTATAGAGTAAAGCAAGCTACCCTATGAAGAAGAACAAGCTACCCTATAAGGTACAGAAAGAGATTATAACTAAGAATACGAACCCGTGTTACACTACAATGGCATCATTCTTGCCTCTGAAATTTTCAATTGTACCGGGCGCCGTTTTGTCCGGAAAGTGTCCGTTCGCATCGTCCAATTCCGCTAAACACATATATACCAATCACATACAAATAATCTTACTTTACATGAGATGTACATAGAAAGCCCTGGACTTTACAAGTTAGCCTGCTGTAAAATATCGATCATGATCGGCTTGAAACCGCTGACGAAACACTCTACGGCGATCACCATCAGGATCAGACCCATCAAGCGCATCATCACGTTGTTGCCCGTCTCGCCCATATAGCGGTTCAGGCGGGTGGAAGCACGGAGGATCAGGTAGGTGATAAAATAGATCAGCCCGATTGTTCCGATCAGGATGCATTTCTTTGCCAGCGTCACGGCATCATCCATCAGCATCAACGCGTTGGCAATCGCACCGGGACCGCACAGCATCGGGATCGCGAGCGGCGTGATCGAGATGTCGTTCACATACGTCTTCACCTCTTCTTCCTTCAGCTTCGCCTTCGAATAGCGTGCCTGGAGCATATCGAAACCAATCGTAAAGATGATAATACCACCCGCTATGCGGAACCCGTTCGTCGAGATACCGAAGAACTTGAAGAGGAACTGTCCGGAGAAGGTGAAAACCATCAATGTCAGAAACGACACGATAGTCGCGCGGCGGACAATGGCACGACGTTGCTCCTCACTCATGCCGTTTGTCATCGTCAGAAAAACAGGCATCGTCCCCAACGGATTCGTCAGGGTGAAGAACGAGGTGAAACATAATAGAAAGAAAGGCAATAGTGAATCCATGGCTATATTTTAGTATTTAGTAAGCTCTTTGAGCAATTGCTTCTGAGCGGAGGCTTTGTCGCCATACACACACGGGCCGGTCACGCATCCTCCTTCGCAAGCCATCACTTCGATGAACTGTCCGGGAGCCTTGCCTGTCTTGGCGTATGCACGCAACAGAGCGACGTTCTTCTTGGTCAGGTTGGCTACCTGGATCGTATTCAGGTTGGCCACCTGGTCTTCTTTCAGGTAGACCTTCACGGCGTTGATCACACCGCCGGTCTGTGCAAATCCGTGCGCCTCACGTACGGCATTGAACAAGACGGAGAAAGGCTGAGCCTCTTCGATCTTGATGTCCAAGCCTGTCAGTACAGAGCCGATCTCTTCGAAAGTCAGGGTGAAGTCCACACAGGGGTCCATCTTCACCTCTTTGCGTTTCGCTACACACGGACCAACAAAGACGATCTTGGCATCGGGATATTTCTCCTTCACGATCCGGGCCGTGTAATACATCGGCGAACCGGTGGACGATATGTATTTTTTCAGATCCGGGATATGCTTCTCGGCAAGCTGGACATAAGACGGGCAGCAACTGGTGGTCATAAAAGGCTGGCCTTCTTCCAGCTTTTCTTTCAGTTCCTCTGCCTCGCGGCGGGTAGTTTCCATCGCTCCCTGCGCTACTTCCACCACTTCGAGGAAACCTAACGATTTGATCGCACCGTAGACCTTCTCTACCGGAGCAGCGAACTGTGCCAGGATAGAGGGAGCCACGATGGCAACCATCGGTTCCTTGTTACGCAGGCGTTGCAGGATATCGAATACCTGGGATATCTCGAAGATGGCTCCGAAAGGACAGGCGTTCACGCATTTACCGCAATAGATACATTTGGACTCGTCAATATGTTCCACTCCATACTCATCTTTGCTGATCGCCTTGACCGGGCAGACCTCTTCGCAAGGAATCGGGATGTAGACAATCGCATGATAGGGACAGTTCTGATGGCATTTGCCGCAGCTGATGCAGGTGTCGTGGTCAATCTGCGCCTGTCCGTTCTTCTTGAAACGGATCGCGTCTTTCGGACAGTTCATATAGCAACTGCGCGCCACGCAGCCCCGGCAAAGGTTTGTGATCTCGTAGTTCACCTGCACACAGGATGAACAGGCCTCGTCGACTACGCACATCAGGTTCTCCTTCTTATTCTCGGAACGGAGCAAAGCCTGTTTTGCATATTCGGAGAGGGGCGTCAATTCGTCTACTTCATCCTGCATATCAAACCCAAGCAACGGGAGGGTCTTGTATTTCCAGACAGCCCGCTCCTTATGCACACAGCAACGGCCGATGACTTTCGATTTACGGGGACTCAACTCGATGGGCAGACGGTCTATCTCTTCGAGCAGACGGTTTTCTTTCCAGAGTTTCACTAACTTCGCCAGCAATCCGTGGCGGACAATCATTACGTTGTTGGTAAATGCCATGGTGAATATATTATTTGTGCTTCTGGGTACAAAGGTAGATATATTTATTAAAATATCCTAACAGTATGTCTCGTGAAGGATGACTGCCGCACTATAGACATCACCACCGAAAGGGGGATTCAGCTTGGCAAGTTTCAATTCGACAGCCGTCAGTTGCGGGAAATGCTCTTTAAGGGCCTGCAAAATACGGCCGGCGGCATGCTCGATCAGTTTGGACGGTATCTCCATCTGCTCTTTAACGACGTCATAGACAGCCGCATAATTAATGGTATCCTCCAATTCGTCGCTCCTGACAGCCTGTTCCAGCGGGGCCGTAAGAACCAGGTTTACGACAAAGTTATTGCCGACCTTCTTTTCCTGGGGCATCACACCGTGATAGGCGTAGAATTTCATTGCTTCGAGTTCTATCTTTGTTGTCATAATTCGTTATTTTATCTGTAAATGAGCATAAACACCACAATATCCTATAACACAGCAACTTACCCAAGCAACTAACTATACAAAAGAAAATTTCGTTGAAAACAAAGACTTTTGATATATTAAAATTTTACTTGTTTCTACAACTACAAAGGTAGTGGTAAATATCATATTTACAATACCATATACAAAAAAGTTTATCTGTTCAAATTACATAATAAACATAGATACAAAGCCTGAAAAACATAGTACACAATAACTTACTCAAACATAGTATTAACATAGATAAACAGCATCATCCTAAATCATACTTTATCATTAGACGTTTTACTTGCTCGGCTCTGAAAGTTTTTCCATTAGCTGTGCTAAAATGCTTTTCATTAAGGTAAGCAGCGATTTTTGAAAAATTCTTTGTTTCATTCAGTTTCATGCGTATAGCCTCAACAGCACGAATCGTATTTTCATTGGATCGGGCTTTTTCTTGTATAGCATCTATAGCATTGAAACGCATTGTATCAGTGAAAGTAGCATTAGGTGCACCTAATTTAATGCCTCTATCTTTCTTCGCTTGCAATGCGGCTTTCGTACGCTGACCGATCAATTCTCTTTCATGTTGCGCCAAGGTTGCGTATATTCCCAAAGTAAGAGTATTAAGTTGAGGGAGATCAACACAATGAATATCAACGCCACTATTTTTGATATGAAATAAAAATTCGACATTACGACTTAATCGATCCAGCTTAGCAATAAGCAATGTATAATTATTATCTTTACATAATTGTAATGCAGCATTCAATTGGGGGCGATTATCTTTCTTACCGCTTTCTATTTCAGTAAAGCTGGTAATTAGTTCACAATTAGGAATGCGGGAAAGACAATTCATAACTGATTGTTGTTGACTTTCCAGACCTAAGCCGCTTCTACCTTGCTTGTTGGTAGATACTCTGTAATAAGCTACGTATTTCATAACACATTCATTTATTGTTGATGGTGGCAAAGATAACAGATGTTTCACAAACCACAAACGAACGTATGTAATTTGTGAAACTATTTTTTTAGCGAATGTAAAGGATGACAAACAACCAACAACAATGTACACTGCCAGAAAAAACGCAAAAAATAACAGGGTGGGCACTTGTTCAGGAACGGATGCTATACATATTGCCGGAACGATTTTTCAAGTCTCGTTTTTATTGATCTAAAAATTTTTCGGGGAATCTTATTTCCAAGTTCAGTTTTTTTCCATCTGGAAAAAAACATCAAAAATCATTTTTAATAGAACATTTCACTTTGTATCTATTCTTCAGTAAACAACCAAAACAAAAAATATGGATTACAATGTAAGGTACAACATAGACATCAATGGAGCTAAGGCGGCTCAATCACTAAATCAATTCGCTAATACAGTTCAAGGGACAATTCCACCAATAATAAAAAAGCTGGATCAATTACAAAAGCAAATAAACAGCGTTGCAAGAACATACAACCAGCTAAACAGAACGATAAGCAAACCCAAATCAATACGCTTCCAAGTCGATAAAGGTATCAATTCCCAGCTAAGAAATATCCAAAAGCAAATCAACAGTATCAAAGGAAAAACAGTAACAATAAAGGCCAAACAAATCAATAGCGGAACATCTGGGAAATCATTATCATATAATAAAGGTACTCGCACGTATAGAGGTGGCAACACAATGTTAGGCTTTCCAACGATAGGAATGATGGGTACGTTAGCGGCTGGATATGGTATTGGTTCTATTGTCAAGGATTTTTCCCAGTACGAGAACACAATGACTACAGTTAGGAGTATTCTCAAAGCCACAGACAATGATGCGTTGACGTTTAACAACCGTTTCTCGGAAATGTCCCAGATCGTCCGTAATGTAGGCGTTGATACTAAATTTACGACAACTGAAGTAGCGGGGGCAACTAAGTACTTAGCAATGGCAGGATTGAGAATCAAGGATATTAATAACAGTATCTTACCAATCGCAAACCTTGCCACAATATCAGATACCCCACTTGATCGTATTGCTGATATTGTTACGAATATTCAAACAGCATACGGCATTGATTCAGGGAAGATGGGACAGGTAGCCGATATACTTGCTATGGTAACAGCATCCAGCAATACAACAATACCAGAGATGGGGGAAGCGATGAAATTTGCCGCCCCAATAATGTCTATTGCGGGAACTTCATTCAATGAGGCAGCTTCAGCCATTGGATTACTTGCAAATGCAGGAATTAAGGGAACGTTAGCCGGAACGAACCTTAGACGCATGATGACAAGGTTACTAAGCCCAACCAAGAAAGGACTGGAAGTACTTGACAAATACAAAGTATCATTGTATGAGTTAGATAAAATAACTGGAAAAACAAAGATCAGATCATTAACCGACATCTTTACACAATTCAAAGACAAAGACTTAAGCGTTCAGGATATTCAATCAGTATTTGATGTTATTGGCGGTAATGCGGCCAACAATATCTTATCATCACTTAAATCCCTTCCAGAACTTAACGCAAGATCATTAACATCAACTGGATTTGCGTCAATGGTGGCCAAACAGAAACAAGACGAAACACTTTCCGGTCAATGGGCAAAGGTTACTTCCCAATTCACTGAAACGGGATTAAAGGCAATAGAACCGCTTGCGCCTGAAATCAAGTCAATGCTTAATGATCTTACAAAAACATTAGCTAAGCCGGAAACAGTTGATGCATTATCCCAGATAGGAAGCAATATACTATTGTTAACAAGGTCATTAGGTGAACTAAGTAAATGGGTGATGGATAACTGGAGTTGGATCGGTGATCTTATTGTTGGCGGTATATTGTTTCAACAAGTAAATAGAATAAGTGACAGTTTTCTCAATACAACTGGCAGTACTAAGTCTTTATCCAGCGCATTAGGAGGCATGAACGGAAAGATTGGAGCAATCCCTACATTAGTTGAGGCTGCCATTGCCGCATTGACTTTATTTGCTGGAAAAGTATATTTGGCGAAAAACGCAACAAATACCGCACTGGATGGAATACAGAAAAAAATGGATGAGCTTCAGCCAGGATTCGCAAAAAAAGATGAGGGGAATAACAAAGGAGAAAAAAATAAAAGCTATTGGGAATCAATTGGTTTTTCTCACCTGGGAGGCCTCAACGGTCAGGGAGATGTAGATCAACTAACCCAATATGCGAAGGTACTAAATAAGCGTGGGGAGGAAGCTGCAACCGTTGATTATACCAATTCACAAGACTTTTTTAAAGGCTTGGGAAACTTACCAACCTCAACAGCGTTAGAGGCATTAAAGGCAAGACGTACCTGGATCGAAGCAATGAAGCAAACGTCTTTATATACGCTCTCAAACACAAAGAATAGAGCCTTACCATATCAAGGAAGAACGATCACAGGAAAGACACCAGACCAATTTACGCCAGAAATCGCAGAAAGTTCAAATGAATATACGAGCCGCTATAATGCATCAATGGATCAATACAAAGTTCTGGATAATTTGCGTATCGACTTTATGGAAAAAGTCTTGAAAAATAAGGCTATTAGCACGGCAGAGGCTTTCAAATTATTAAAATACGAAACCGGAATTGATCCTACATTCAAAGGTGAAAAACTCACTAACGATCAGAAGAAAGCGAAGATAACAGAGGGAATCAACCAGATGAGGGAGAAAGGAATATACGATACCCGATCAATGAATTTCTTCCAGAATGCAATACCAGATTATCTTAAAGACGCTTCGTATAATTTACCAATATTTCCCAATAAAGACGTTCGGATTGATCCAACAAAGGGAACAATCCAAGATCGTATTAATTCGTTCACAAAAAAACGAACTTCAGCTGATGAAATAATTGAACAAAATTATCGCCATTATGAAAAAGTAGATGAAAATGGCAATAGATTTCAATTTTCTGAACGTCAAGACCTCGGTATTTCTCCAGAGGAAAGGGCAAAAAAAGAACAGATAATGATGAATCTCACGAAACAATATATCAATGGAGATGGTAACAGCGCAATGAGAGAACCCATGAAAACACAATCACCAACTATTCATTGCGACAGCTTAATCAGTATTGGTACAGTAACAGGTGCAGAACTTAATGACATTGAAAAATTCAAAGATATGCTAACCCAGGCATTGATTGAATTACAGAAAGATACAGAATTGGCATAAAAATAAAATCCTCACCTACATTAGATAGATGGGGATTTTTTTGTATCTTTTTTAATTCCATTCTGATAAATTAGAGAAAGATACAAGTTGTTGATAATTAGAGGAATTGATATAAATATTATTTTTCAAATTGTCACATAATAGCTTCGTTGTGCATAAGTTTTACCATATTTGCTCACTAAAATAACAAAATAATGCAAATAACCGCAATCTTGTATTCTTTTATTATTTATTAATTATTGCAATTTTCTAAATGATAGGAAAATAACACAATAAGGATTACCGGCTTTTCTTATGTATGCGTCATTTACATGATGTAGCGAGACAGAAAAAAACCGCTATCCCAGTCAAGGAATAACGGTTAAGCAAAAGTCAAAATATTATGTAGTATCGGTAATTTATTTTCTGATCCCCAATGATTTCAAAGTGGGGATTGGCGCACCCTTGATTTTGTAGAATCTTTCAGTTTTATTGCTGATATTCTTCGTAAACGAATCGTAGCCATTTTCTGCAGCAAAGTCGCCTATATATCTGGAAGACGTAACATTAAGCCCTACCTTTTCCATTATTTTGGCCACTTCGTTGTGGTGCATGATTGATTTGAAACCTAATGATTCCCTTCTCCATTCGGGAATATACAATTCTCTTTTCATAGCCCTTTCCAGAATTTAAGACACAAATAATGCGTGTGATCGTTTTCCAGCAATAAGGCAGTAAAGCCATCATACCCAATCGAATCTAATACACTATTGGCCATGTGATAGGCTTTTCTTACCTGATCTTTTCGCATATATATCGGAAAAACAATGTCGTAATTTGATAAATTAGAAAAAGACGCTTCGTGTACGAAAACGCCATAAGATTCAAGTCGTACCAGCATATCACCGTACAATTTTCGTGATAAATTTATGGCTTTAATGTTGATATTTTTTATTTCGTTCATAGTTATATTGTGTTAGTTTTTTGTAAAAGAACCCCACATATCACCCTGAAGGAAGGACAGAGAAAAGATATGTGGGGGAGAATATGAAGTACCTTTCTTGCGGAAAGGCAGAAGATGCAAAGTTAAGGTTTGGCTATGGTATAATTTGGTCTTTTTGATTTATGGAAAGAGGGATGAAAAATGAATGAATGAATTTTTCATCCCCACCAGAAGGAGTACAATAATAACAATTTATAATTACAAAAAAGACATAAGTACCCTTTATCCTTTTAAATCAAAACCACCTTAACATATCCTTTATGTTAAAAATAGGTGTATGGGAAGTCCTACTTTACACATACTATCTACTCGAACGATCGTAGCTTTTATGTTCCCCATGTCAATTGATATATATCCAGAAGTGAGCAAGAAATATATACCAACACCGCACGTCTCATCAATTCGTTATTACAATTAGATTACTATACGGTTTTTCGCTTTCGCTTAGTTTCTGTCCCTTTTCCATTCAGGCGGCTAACTTTTTAATAGGGTAAAGTAATTCATTACTTTCTTACTAAATCCAAGGATAAGACGCAAGCATCATTCCTTTGTAAATCTTTCATTTGAATTAAAAAGTCGAAACTCAAAGTTTTTTGTAGCAATGAATAAAACGCAAGCATTAATTCATTTGATAACTACTCAACAGTCCATATAAGCAAAATAGAACCGGGGCATTGCCCGCGGACGTTCTTTCTTGTTTATAGAAGAATAAAGAAACAGCACTTGAAAAGTTTAAAAATCATTTTAGAGCTTTTTTATTTGATTTAAGCCTATATCTATCAAAGATGAAGTTATCCCCAAACCTTGGGAAAAGTCTCTTATCTGCCATAAAACAGGTTAAAGATAAATCCCATGATCCCTCGTAAAGTTGACAATACAGGCCAACCAGCAACAGACTGGGGTATAGCAACCTTCCAGAAGTCGTATGATCCTTATTTGAATCCTTGGCAAGTTTAATTTATACCTTCTATTGCTTTTATCAAGACAAGTACTTATATTTGTACAATAAAACGTACAAGATATGAGAACAGCGAATTATTCAGACTTAAGAAATAATTTAAAGAGTTACATTGATTCAGTTATAGATGACTCTGAAACCGTGATAGTGAATCGTGGCAAAGGTACTGGTGTTGTAATGATCTCCTTAGATGAGTACAATGCCATTAAGGAAACAGAATACTTAATGTCTTCTCCAGATGACATCAAACGTATCAAAGACGGTGAAAAATTAATACATGAAGGAAAGGGCAAAAAGATTGATATTCAAAACCTATGGAAATAATATTTTCACCACAAGCATTAGAAGACATTGAGTATTGGAAAAAAAGCGGTAACAAAGCTATAATGAATAAAATTACGGCTTTATTGATAGATATTCAAGCTCATCCTTTCAGTGGCATAGGTAAGCCAGAAGCACTAAAATATGATCTTACGGGCTATTGGTCAAGGCGTATCAATTCAGAGCATAGAATCGTTTATTCGGTTCATAATGACATGATTGAGATACATATATTATCAATGAGGTATCATTATAGCAAATAAAAATCCTTCCCAGCATTTCTTAAATGAAGCTGGGAAGGATTTAAAATTTTCATAGAAGGTTAGCATAAATAAAAAAAGAAATTATATCAATAATTTAAAGTTTAGGCTGTTTTATTAATCCATCTATAAGCCTTAATATTCTTTCATACCCATATTGAAATCCATTTTCCAGGCAAAATCTATAGGAATCATCTTTTTCCATTGCCTCAATCTGACTTTTTTTCGCAAGTTCTATCATTTCATTGATTTGCTCGATCAAAATACTGGAGTCAACCCAAATTATATTGTTTGTTTTCATATCAATTATTTTATTACATTTCAATTAATCTATTCAACACCTTCTTTGGCAACCTTCTTTTTGCCATACAAGCCAAATAGTTATCTGACACTACAAACCCGTCAAATAACAAATCATGCATACGATCATGCATATAGATTACAAACTGGGGATCAACATAAGAGACAAAAGTAAATGCCAAATATGCGTGTATCATTACATCCCCAGCTTCATCTATAAAGAACAAATAATCCGGATCATCATATCCCAGTTTATTTGCATACCGATTAATCATATCCTGATTTTTATCTTTAAAGTCATCCAGGTTGTATTGTGCTGGATCAACTTTTTTCAGTTCTAAATACTTGGTTGCGTCAAATACATTAATTCCATTGATTTCTCCAAAATACAATTCTTGTAGTTCTGGATATAGTACTTCGTAGTTTTTTAAGGCCTGCAAATTAGCCGCTCCTTTACGTTGAGGATCGGTTGTAATTGGAAAATCAACTACGATACAGTTGTTACTTTTTGCTTGTTTCATGTTTTTTAAGTTGTTCTTGCCTATAGTCTAATATTTTTTGTGAATTAAATTCTTGCTGTTCTTCAGTATAACCAAAGTACGCATCATCTATAGTTTTTGGGCTATTTCCCATATTTTTCGCTAATTCTATTAAACTAATACCAGCATTAATCCCATGAGTCGCATAAGCGTGACGTGCTCCATACAAAGAGACAACAGGAATCCCCAATTTCTTACATACTGATTTAATGTAATCGCTTGCCAATTGCCGAAAATATCGTGAAAGAAATTCCTGTTCTTCGGTATTTTGACATCGATCAATAATAGGGAATACAAAGCCATTTTTGGATATGTTTTTATATTTTTCAACAATCCTTTCCGCTTCGGGACACAGAACAATGCATTGTTCTTTAATCACTTTTCCACCAACTGTTTTCCAACGCTCTGGAAATGAGCGACCTTTAATTATATCATTTCTCTTTAAATAAATAATATCGATTGGAGCTAAACCATTGAAAAAATACGAAAAAGCAAACATATCTAAGAAAAGCTGACATTTATTCAGATCAACTTTTCTTCCCGTAATACTTTGCGTTGGCTTGTAATTGATTAATTGAAAAATTTCCTGAACGCTAAGAATTACCAGCCTTTTCTTATTTTTCTTCGTTTTTTGGGGTAAAGAATCCCAAGCATCCCAATTGATGGAAACTCCATCTTTTTTAACTTCATACAAGATTGTCTTAAGATTCCCTATACGTATATACGCAACCTTCGTCCCATTCATTCGATCTTTTCTTAGAAGGTACTGAAAAAAGTCCGATACAAACGAATTGTCCAATTGTGCATATGACAATGAATTTACATCAATATTAGCACATTGACAGAAATTCAAAAAACAATTCTTTAGGGCTATGTATGTATTGGCTGTATTTCTGGAAGTGCGTTGTAGGCCATTTTTTATGCGCACATTATTCAACAACGAATGAATTTTTTTGTCAATTCCATTAATCACTAAAAAACGATCATTGATTGTTCCAGCATGATTTTTTGCACCGCTACGAATTAAAAATTCGTTTTTTATGCTTTCGGCGGAAAGTCTAATTCCTTTCTTCCCTAAATCATCTGCAATTTCATAACACATTGATACCACCGGATCAATCAGTTCTTCCAGTTCTTTCTTTTGTTGAGATTTGATCGATACACATCGATTCTTCAGATCGATATCCCACAAGGAAATCTTTTTTTGTAAAGAGATATCTTTGTACTTTTTTCCACACGCGATACGAATTTGTAACCGTCCATCTTTACAAGTGGGGTACACACTAAATTGTTCCATCATTTGCTTTTTTTAGAAAGCCTCCGTAACAAAGAAAGAGAACCTTTCTTTTGCTTTTTAGTAGTTGAATTAAATTTGTTGAAAATTCCGTTGAAAATTTTCAAGAAAATATCGTTTTTTCTAACTGCAATGCGATATTTCCAGCCTAATACGTTACGGACAATGTATAGTGTGAATTTCTTCACTCAATTGAAAATCAATCAATTACAGCATTGATTGACATTAAAGTTTTGCAAAGATACAAATAATTTACAAACATTCGTTATTTTATCTGTAAATGTAAATAAAGTAAACCTTTCTGCAAAAAAATAGTCTTATATTTGCGAAAAGCAACTAACTACACGTATGATGGGAATAAAGCAGAAAGAAGAAAATACAACCGGTGGCTTACATAACACGCTTGCTGCCGGCACTACTGTAAAAGGCAATATTATAACGGAAACAGACTTCCGCCTGGATGGAAAAGTAGAAGGAGATATAAATTGTAGTGGCAAGATAGTGATCGGACCAAAAGGATGCGTCACCGGAAATATTGTTTCCGCGAATGCAGAGATATTAGGAGAGGTAGAAGGCTCTGTCCGTGTCAGTGCCAAACTTGTCCTGAAAGCAACTGCTGTCATCAAAGGGGATATATTCACCCAAACCCTGGAAATCGAACCGAACGCCCGCTTCAACGGGGCTTGCAAGATGTCGGGAGAAGGAACGGCAAAAGAGGCTGCTAAGCCTAAACAATAAAGAAAAGTCGGGCTTATTTGCGGCCCGACTTTTTTATGAGTTCTACTATCTTATCATTCAGGCTATCCGCCTGCATCAGTCTTTCCAACGGGATATGCATCCTGTAGCGCCAGTAATAATTAGGCTCGGAAGGTACATTGATACGCTCCGCTTCATAGTCTTTCCGCTTGACGGAGTCGTCCATCGCAAACCAATCCTGCAACGGGATAATGGTCAGCATCGAACGGGATTCCAGATGAGAGGCTATAATCTGCGTCGCAATATCCGCCGTACATTCTTCCGGGGCTTCCCCGGCACGTCCCAGAACATTGTTATAATAACGCTGTATCTTTGCACGGTCTTCTTTCCACCAGCTGCGAAGCGGTGACATGTCGTGCGTAGAAGTCGTACAGACCGAATGATACGGCAGGTTGAACATATCCGAGAACTCCCGTTGCGGGGTCTTGGGCATACGTTCTATTTCGAGACTGAATATCTGCAACTTGTTCATCACATCGGGTACGGATTCAGGGATCATACCCAGGTCTTCCCCGCAGACCAGCATATTCGTACTTCCTACCAACGGAGTCAACCGGCTAAAGGCCTGCGCCTTCCAGAAGTCGTTATGACGATGATAAAAGAAATTCCAATATAACTGATCGAAGGCATACTGGTCGGCAGCGCTCAACTCGCGATACAGGAAAGACTGGCTGGCAGAAATACGCGGATGAAACTTATCCGGTTCACGCGGATCACGCAGGAAAAGCACCTCATTGGCAATGGCAAACAGTCCTTTCTTGATCCGGAGGGATACTTCGTCTGTCTTGCCGGCAAACAGGGCTTCCACTTTACGTTGCGTATCGCAAAAGGGTTTCAGGACAAAGTGATGCGACGACGATTGCGCCAGGAATGTACCGACGACCTCTTCCACCTGGTCGCCAAACAGTTCGGGCAGGAATTCACGGTTGATATGAGGTGTCGTCAGACGGGCTTCATTAAAGTTCAAACCGTACTGTTCAATCTCGCTCCGGGTAAGAGGCAAGGCCGGATTGAAATGCCCGCAAAGCCCCTGAACATAATCCAAGGGCACTTCCCAGATACGGAAAAAGCCTAAGATATGGTCGATGCGGAAGCAGTCGAAATAATCTTCCAACTTATGGAAACGTTTCTTCCACCAGGAGAAATTATCTTTCTCCATCGCATCCCAATTATAGGTCGGGAACATCCAGTTCTGGCCGTTCACCGAGAAGTCATCGGGCGGAGCGCCAGCCTGTCCGTTCATGTTGAAATACTTCGGTTCCATCCAGGCTTCGACGCTTGTACGGCTCACTCCGATTGGCAAATCGCCTTTCAGAACGATACCGTTCTTGCGGGCGTAATCGGAAACTGCTTTAAACTGGGTGTGCAGGATGTATTGCAGGAAATACAGGAATGATATTTCAGGATAGGCGCTATTCGTTTCAGCGCATAATTCGCGGATGCTATTCTTATCATACACGGAGTTTTCCTTCCATTGCGTGAAGTCGGAAGTGCAATATCTGTCACGCAGGTAGCTGTATGCGGCATAGGGCATCAGCCAGGATGCACTTTGTGCAAAGAACTCCTTATACTCCGGAGTAGACATGACGGCCTGTCCCTCTTGTTTAAAAAACTCGCGGCAGTATTCTATCTTATATTTAACGGCCTGTTCATAATCGACGGCTTCCAACGCATTCAGTTCCGCCTGCTTCCGGGCAAAGAAAGCAGCTTTCTCCGGGTCTGCCAACGCTCCTAACCGGGGCAGGCTGATATACATCGGATGAAGGGCATAGATGGATATTGCACTGTAGGGATAAGAATCCATACAGGTGTGCGACATGGTCGTGTCGTTCATCGGAAGCACCTGGATAATACGCTGATGCGTTTTCTTCACCCAGTCTACCATCAAATGCAGGTCTCCCAGGTCCCCCACCCCGAAACTTTGTTCCGAGCGCAAAGAGAACACCGGTATGACCGAACCGGCACACCGCCACAAAGGCAGGTTATCACGGAAATAAAGGCCGGAGATAATTGCAGTCTCCCCAACCTCTTGCGGAGGGAGGTTCAGAACACGGTTCTCATCTTCTTCCCAATACAGGGGTTGCTGATGGTCGTCGCAGATCAGGAATTTATATTCCAACGGATAGATTATCTCACTTGCGTCCAGGTCTATATGCCAAACAGGGAAAGTATCGCAACTCAATATCAGGGCCTTGTCCGGATGCCAGTTGCCCAGGCATTCCTGGTTTCCCGTGATAGCCACACGCTGATCTTTTTCGACACGTGGCACGGAGATCTTTATGGTCAATCGCTTTCCACTCTTCACGACCCGTTCGTGCGTATTACACGGATGGGCAAACAAACTCTTCGTAAAAGCCGATGAATAAAAAGCGAGATTAGCGGGACGGACCTGCCAGTAGTCGTATAGCGTATATTGGTCGGCCGAACCGATAAAGAATACCTGATGGTTCTTTTCCCATTCCTCGAATATCTGCTTATCGCTCAGACTCAGGAAATACCGGTATTCTATATCTTTGACCGGAGTCGTAACCTCCAGCTCCAGCTGCCAGTTTCCTTCTCCCTTATAACTCATTTCTTTTGCCAAAGCCGGTTCCCATGAACCCAGCTCCGGGATCGACCCCACAACACATAACTTCTGACCCCAAACGGTATGGAAGTTGATATTAAAGGTGACTTTCATGTGTACTAAATTTAGTTCCAGACGCGAAGATACAAAAAGAATTATGAATTATGAATTGTGGATTGCAAATTGTACCCCACAACTCATAATTCATAATTCACAACGTTAATCAATTACCCGCACTTCGATGCGCCGCAATTGGTACAGATCAGGCAACCTTCCTGGTAGACAAGTGCTTCCTGTCCACAGTTCGGGCATTTCTGTCCTTTAGCTTCCATACCGTTAGGCAGGTATTTCTTCAAGGCTCGTTCCACACCGTTTTTCCAGGTATTGATGGATTCGTTGTTCAGTTCCATGCCCTGAACCAGTTTAATCACCTGGTCGATAGGCATACCGTAACGCAATACGCCGGAAATCAGTTTGGCGTAGTTCCAGAATTCAGGGTCAAACTTACCGTCCAGGCCTTCGATTGTCATCTTATAACCACGCTTGTTTTTGAACTGGAAGTCATAGTGCTTTTTGCCATCTTCGTCATAGCTCTTAATGATGCTACCTTTGGAGACGTTCTTCGGTAACATGATACCTTCGTCATCATCGGCAAGACCGGTAAAGATTTCGTAAGGACGGCCATTCAGCAAACCAACGAATGCGATCCACTTTTCACGGTTATTCTGGAACTTCACGACATCGGCTTCCAATTCACGCGGACGGGTCGACACGATGATAGGCGGCTCCATACAGTTGCAGTCTTCTTTCTTTTTCTTGCTGTTATCGGTAGACAACAATACGCCGGAGCGGGAACCGTCACGATAAACCGTACAGCCTTTACAACCACATTTCCAGGCTTCCACATACAGCGTGTCAACCAGTTCTTCCGTCACGTCAGACGGCAGGTTGATCGTAACACTGATAGAATGGTCTACCCATTTCTGGATACGGCCTTGCATACGTACTTTCTGCAACCAGTCCACATCGTTTGAAGTTGCTTTATAGTAAGGAGACTTGGAGACGAGATCCTCCACCTCTTCCTGTGTATATTTCTTGGAAGCGGAATAACCGTTGGCCAGCATCCAGGTTACGAACTTGTGGTGGAACACGATGTATTCTTCAAATGCGTCACCTGTCTCATCCACAAAGTCTACGCGGGCCTCGGCATCATTCGGATTGACCTTGCGGCGACGGCGGTAAACCGGCAGGAATACGGGTTCGATACCGGAAGTTGTCTGTGTCATCAGACTGGTCGTACCAGTCGGGGCAATCGTCAGACAGGCGATATTGCGGCGGCCATACTTAACCATTTCGTCATACAGTTCCTGATCCGCTTCGCGCAGACGGTTGATGAACGGATTCTTTTCTTCCCGTTTGGCGTCGTAGATTTCAAATGCACCGCGTTCCTTTGCCATTTCAACAGAAGAACGATAGGCTGCCAGAGCCAGGGTTTTCTGTACCTCTTCGGCAAAATCCGTCGCCTCTTCCGTACCATAACGCAGTCCCAGAGCGGCAATCATATCGCCTTCGGCTGTGATACCCACACCCGTACGGCGTCCCTGCAGGGTCTTTTTCTGGATCTTTTCCCAGAGGTGGCGTTCGCTCTGCTTCACTTCCAGTGATTCCGGGTCGGCATCGATCTTCTCCAGGATTTTTTCGATCTTTTCTGACTCCAAGTCGATAATATCGTCCATGATGCGCTGTGCCAGTGCAACATGCTTGCGGAACAGATCGAAATCGAAGTAGGCATCTTTCGTGAAAGGATTCACCACATACGAATATAGGTTAATTGCCAACAGGCGGCAACTGTCGTACGGGCACAAAGGGATTTCTCCGCAAGGGTTTGTCGACACAGTGCGGAAGCCGAGGTCTGCATACGAATCGGGAACGGACTCTTTCAAGATCGTATCCCAGAAAAGCACGCCTGGCTCAGCCGATTTCCATGCATTATGGATAATCTTTTTCCAGAGTGCAGCCGCATCGATCTCTTTTACGGTTGTCGGCTCAGACGAATTGATCGGGTACTGCTGTTTGTAGGGGGTTCCGTTGACAACAGCCTGCATAAATTCATCATCGATCTTTACAGATACATTGGCCCCTGTTACCTTGCCTTCCGTCATCTTGGCATCGATAAACGACTCCGAATCCGGATGCTTGATAGAGACACTAAGCATCAACGCGCCACGACGGCCGTCCTGGGCCACTTCGCGGGTCGAGTTGGAATAGCGCTCCATAAAAGGCACAAGACCTGTCGAGGTTAATGCAGAATTCTTTACAGGAGATCCTTTCGGACGAACATGCGATAAATCATGACCAACACCGCCACGACGCTTCATCAACTGCACCTGTTCTTCATCAATCCGGATAATAGCCCCATACGAATCGGCTTCCCCATCCAATCCAATTACAAAGCAGTTAGAGAGTGAGGCAATTTGGAAATCATTGCCAATTCCCGTCATCGGACTTCCTTGCGGTACGATGTAACGGAAATGATCAAACAGATTAAAAAGCTCCTCTTCCGATAGCGGATTAGGATACTTCTTTTCCACACGGGCAATTTCACTTGCCAAACGGTGGTGCATGTCAGCGGGAGATTCTTCGTAAATATTCCCGAATGCGTCTTTCAAGGCATACTTATTTACCCATACTTTGGCGGCCAGTTCGTCGCCCGTGAAGTAGCCAAGCGAAGCTTTAAAGGCTTCATCGAAGGTGTAAGTTTTACGATTCACGATTGTTTTAAGTTTAAAGATGTGCAAGTTTAAGCATAGTTTACGTATTGACCAAATTATTCAATAAAGAAAATACATTTTGTTGATAAGTTTCCTACTTTACACACGATCATTGCTATTTATCAACACCTTACGCCTCGCCAGTAAATAAAAAGTTTTCCAAAAGGAAAAGCCTCTCCAGCACAAGGTTTCTAAAAACAAAAAAAGGACGCCACCCGGAAGTGCGTCCATTCACCTAAATATCTTATTAAAATCAAGCCTTGAGTAATGCTTCAATCTCCTCTACGGAAGAACGGAAAGATTTATTGGTTTCAATCTGGTCTTTCACCGTTTTGCAGGCATGCAAAACGGTTGCATGATCACGCTTACCTACAATCTTCCCGATATGGGAGAAAGAACTGTCGGTATATTTCTTTGCCAGATACATCGTAACCTGACGTGCCTGCACTATTTCCCGCTTACGCGAGTTTGTCTGAATAGCCGCCAGTTCGAGGTTATAATACTTACATACGACATCCTGGATAGATTCGACAGAGACTTGCTTCTTCTCCAACTTTACTACGCGGCTCACAACCTGTTTGGTCAGAGGCAAGTCGATCATCCGGTTGAACGCCGTAGAATAAGCCAGCAACGAAGCGACGATACCTTCAACATCACGTACATTCTCCGTAACATTGCTTGCAATAAAGTTGAATACGTCATCCGGTATTACCACACCGTCGTGACTGATCTTATTTTTCAGAATCTTCTTGCGCAAATCCAGGTCCGGACGATCCAGTTCGGCAGTCAGCCCCCATTTCAAACGGGTAATCAAACGTTCCTCCATTCCCTGCAAATCCACAGGAGCCTTATCGGAAGTCAGAATTAACTGTTTACCTAATAAATGCAGGTGATTGAATATATGGAAGAAAGTATTCTGTGTCTTATCCTTTCCGATCAGTTCCTGGATATCATCCAGAATCAGCACATCCACACCTTGATAGAAATACATGAAGTCGTTTGTCGTATTCTTCCGGATCGCCTCCGTATATTGGACGGTAAACAGGTGGGCCGAAATATACAGCACTTTCTTCTCCGGGTGGATTTCCTGGATACGGTTACCGATTGCGTGGCACAAATGCGTCTTACCTACGCCAGATGCCCCGAACACAAACATCGGGTTAAAAGTTTTTCCCGGCTCCTGCGCAATCGCTTCACTGGAAGAGCGCACCAGACGGTTGCTTGTTCCTTCAAAATAGTTATCGAAGTTGTATTTAGGGTTCAAATGCGAATCCCAGTCCTGACGGGCTTTCGACTCAAACAGCGAAGGAATCTCTGCATTCTTTTTACCGGTACGGGGAGTATCGTTACCGGTAGGTAAAGTAATCATGCCATCATCTTTCACCTTATCAACCACCTTGATACGATAATTCAAGATTGTACCTTGCCCTATTACACGATACAATGTTACTTTCAGTACATTCACATACTTTTCTTCCAGATACTCATAAAAGAACTGGCTCGGTACCTGAATCGTGAATTTATTATCCTCGTATGATAATGGTATGATAGGCTTGAACCATGTGTTAAAAGCGGCCTCAGGAACGATATCCTTAATGACAGCGAGGCATTTATTCCACAAAGTTTGATATTCCGTTTGCATGATTTTTTTTATTCTCCCAACTATACTTACAACTTCAATTTTTACTTTACGACTACAAAGTTTAGAAATTAATTCCGAAAAAAAAAGTGCCTTTTTATTTGGAACTTTTGATAGTTCAATATACTGTTTACAGTCAAGCAGTTAATTGTAACAATCTGATTATCTAAATCTTACAACAAGCCCATCATAAAAAATCCTTTATTAATGGGCTTTCTTTACAATCTTGTTACATCCGGAGGCAGACATCAAAAAAGACCTTTCGAATCCGTTACACACCTCTATCTAAGAGCCTTAGAGAAGCCAGCCAACCGTATTTTATATTTTTTCGTTTAATTGGAATAATTCTAAATAAACAGTTTCCACAAGATTTCTTATGTAATATTAAAATACAGAAAAATGTACATATCGCTTGGGGTTCTGCTTCAAGTCAAGCAACAATTTGGAGGCGTTATCCGCCGTACTGTTCAGATTGTCGTAAAGCGCACGGTCATTCAACAAAAGTCCCATACTGTTATCCTTTGAATTCAACTTTCGCGTCATCTGCTCCACATTATCCAAAGTAGCATTTACGGTATTCACAGTCGTAGCCAGATCCAGTTTTTTCAAATCGGTACTGACATCGGCAAAATTACCGGTGATTACTTTCAGATCATCCATAATACCCGGAACATCTTTGCTCAGCATCTGATTGAGCTGACGGGAAGATACGGCGAGGCTATTGGTTGTCTTCTCTATATTATCCAAAGATTGAGCAAGTGCAGGATGATTGACCAATGTCTGCAATCCGCCTAAGATAGAGTCGATTTTAGGAAGCAGCAACTCTACCTGCGGCAAAATCTTTTCCTGCACAGACTGCATCATATCCGATTCCATGCGACCTTCAATCGTAGCACCGGGTCTCAGATAATCATCCACATACTTATTCAGATGTATATGCAACTCCCCACCTCCCAGGAAACTATTTACAATCGTGATATAACTGCCTTTGTTTATCTTCATGTGGTCTTCCAGGCTGATATCGATAGAAATCTTATCAGTCGCATCGTAATCATAAACAATATCACGAACCAATCCAACCTTAAAACCTTCTACAAACACCGGACTCGAGATCGTCACTCCTTTTACATTCGTACAAGCCACCACATAATGGTTGGTAGGTTTAAACAAATTTATTCCTTTCAAATAATTAATTCCTAAATACAGCAATACCAGGCTGATTATGGATACAATCCCGATCTTTGCCTCTTTGGTGAATACATTTTTCATTTCTTCTCTGTATATATATAAATTTCTATTACTACTAATACTTCACTTTCTTTCCATCTTTAAAGGCGACAATAAAGGCGTCCTTAAAATCTTTTGCCACCTGACGGCGCAACTTCCGGATAGAGTCGAAACTTGTTGTTTCGCCATACGTATACTTATAAATACCATTCTCGACAAAATAATCTACATTCTTATATCCCTTAAACAGTTTAGAACCGGGAGAAAGTTTTTTATCGGAGGTCAGTATTTGTATTTTATAGACTGTTTGTCCTTTTTTTACCGAATTAGCCGTCTGTGTTTGCGGAGCCACCGGCTTCGATTGGCGGACCGACTTTGTTTCCTCAGCCTTATTCTTCTGACGAATATATTCTTCACTTCCAGGAGGTGCTGTAATGCTTTCATTATCGTCCGTCACTTCCAGAATCGGCGCTGCACCTGCGTTATTCGCCAATGCGCCACGCTTACGGTCATATTCCCATTTATACTTCGTAAAAGCATTATAAATAGCTGTAGCCAACTTATTCTGCCCTTCTTTCGTTTTCATAAAACGTTCTTCCGCAGGATTCGAGATATATCCCAGCTCGACAAGGATACTCGGCATACTCGTTTTGCGCAATACAAGAAAACCGGCCTGCCGTACACCACGGTTATTACGTTTGGCAGAGGTAAAACATTTCTGCACTTCGGAAGCCAGGCTAATACTCTGCTCCATGTGCTTATTCTGCATGAATTCGAAAATAATATACGATTCGGAAGATTTAGGATCGAAGCCTTCATACTTCTGCAAATAATTATCTTCCAGCAGGATCGCCGAGTTTTCCCGCATAGCCACCTCAAGGTTTTCGTCGCTACGGGCCAGACCTAACGTATAGGTTTCCGTCCCGGACACCGAGCTGCCCCGCTTCACTGCATTCGTATGAATGGAAATGAACAGGTCGGCTTTATTCCGGTTGGCAATATTCGCACGTTCATCCAGTTCTATAAACACATCCGTCTTGCGCGTATAAATAACTTTCACATCATTATGCTTTTCCGATATCAAGCTACCCAGCCTCAGCGCGACAGCCAGATTAATAGCTTTCTCATTAATGACCGTACCCCGTGCCCCAGGGTCCTTTCCCCCATGTCCGGCGTCAATCACTACTGTAAACGTTTTTTCCTTAGCCTGCGATACAGGCAAAACAAAAAACAAAGCTATTACCAAATTGATATATAGAAAAGCTCTTTTTGCCACTTTACATTATTTTGATGCAAATTCGGGGCAAATGTAATGCTTTTTTGCTGATAAAGAGAAGTCTTTTTCTATAATTAATTGGTCATAGACAGTCTAACGGTGCGGCCATAATACAAGAGCAGCCCCGGCTGATCTTCTACTGTTAACCTATAATATCCCTTCAAACGGGAGTGCACGCCGTAAAAGTTCCATCCCGATGAAACTTTTGTTTCATTAAGGAGAAACTTTTGTTCCATACCAGAGAAACTAAAGTCTCACAATCCGGCCGGTTTGCCCCACTTATCCGTGATACGCTTCAGTTCGGCACGGGTAATAGGGATAATCGTTCCGTGACGCGGATGAAAGTCCATATTGACTTCGCTGTCGATCACCTTGAAGTGCTTCAAATCGGTTGTTTCGGTAAATTGATATTTGCCTGAAGTATATACATCATACATTAGTATATACTTATCCTGACCGATCAGTTTGAAAGTACCGGCTCCTTCTACAGGTTTATCCGTTTGTTGTTTATAATCCGGTTCTTCTTTCCACTGACCGGAAGTTAGCGAACGGGTGGTTGCCACTTTAATACCATTGCCATGCCCTTCCGTTTTATAGAACAAATGATAGACGCCATCCTTATAAACGATGTCGCCATCAATACAGGAAAGTTTGTTTTCAGGGATAAACAGCGGTTTGGGATCTCCTTCCAGGTCTGTAAAGTCGTCGTTGGCATACGCATAATAGATCACATCAGCCCCATCGCCATATTTCATCGACCAGTAAACCATATATTTCCCGGCTTCCGGATCGAAGACGGTCTGCGGAGCCCATACACGTTTCAAATTCTCCTGTCCGGCATAACGTTTTTGCATATTGATCACGGCATGCGACCAGTTTACCAGATCGTCCGATTTCAGCAGAACCATTGCGCGATTCGAGTCCCAACCATTATCCGACACCATATCGGTCACCACCATATAAAATGTATTTCCATCCTCCGAACGCAGAATATGAGGATCGCGCACACCGCCCGTCGAACTGATCACCTTCGAATCGATGACCGGCTTGTTATCGTTTAACGCCCAATAATTATACCCGTCCATACTGACTGCAAAGCAAATAGCTTCCTGGCTGATATGGTTTCCCGTAAAATAGGTAAACAAATAAGCCACATAATCTTTTTCAAAGATTTTATTAGATGCCGACTGCGATTTCACCAGCCACGGCAACAAACAACTAAACAATAGCAAATAAACCCGGTTTCTCATGTCATTAATATCCTCTGGTTTTAACAATAATCATAACTGCAGGGACAAAGGTACAATTTACATTTATAATACAAAGAAAAGCAACAGTGTAAAAAGACCTGCTTTTAAAGCAAGTGCTTTAAAAGCAACTGACAAGACATAAAAAAAGGGCAAATCATTTTGATTTGCCCTTTACGAATTATATCGTTACTGTATTATTCAGAAACTACTTCGAAAGGAATTTCTACAGAAACTTCCTTGTGAAGTTTAAGGATAGCTTTGTAGTTACCTACTTCCTTAACGGCATCCTTAATATAGATGATCTTACGTTCTACTTCAAAACCAGCTTTTGCCAAAGCTTCAGCAACCTGGATATTTGTTACAGAACCGAAGATTGTACCAGTTGAACTGGTCTTTGCACCGATAGTCAGCGCAACACCTTCCAACTTTGCAGCCAAAGCCTGAGCATCTTCTTTGATCTTAGCCAACTTGTGAGCGCGTTGTCTCAAGTTTTCAGCTAATACTTTCTTTGCAGATTCAGATGCGATAACTGCCTTACCCGTGGGGATTAGAAAGTTACGTCCGTAACCGTCTTTAACTGTTACGATATCGTCTTTGTAACCTAAATTGATTACGTCTTCTTTCAAAATAACTTGCATATTCTGTCTCCTCTCTTTTTATTATTTCATTAAATCGGTTACGTAAGGAAGCAACGCCAGGTGACGAGCTCTTTTTACAGCCTGAGCGATACGACGCTGGAACTTCAAAGAAGTACCAGTGATACGACGCGGAAGAATTTTACCCTGTTCGTTCAGGAATTTCTTC
>URZO01000065.1 GCA_900552465.1 uncultured Parabacteroides sp.
CAAGCCCGCCAGGACACAGACGCTATAAATAGGGCTTTTGACACACCCCCTTCTTTTTCATGCGCATGGAATAAGAATTGCATACTAATCTATTTAGACCATACAAAAATGAAGAAAATCTTTTTAACCGCAGGACTTGCCCTGTTAACCTTGGGGTCGACCTGTCTGGCGCAAAGTGCGTACTTCAGTAACAGTAAAGAATGGCTCCGGAAAGCAGAAGCCTGCAGGCCTGAGCTAAGCTATCAAACGATTTCACCCGCAAGAACTGTCCGTTCCGTGCAGGATGCAAAAGCATTCCAGGGCTGGCGGATGGAAGATGCCGGAAGTACGGACATCCTGTTCAACGAACCCTTCAAGAAGCATCCGAGTATCACGTTGGACTTCGGGAACCATTACACCGGATTTCTTACCTTCTCCATCAAGCCTTTCGGACTGGTTGCCGCCGATGCTCCTGTCCGGCTGAAGTTCACGCTTGCTGAAGTACCGGGAGAATTGAATACCCCGCTCGAACCCTACAAAGGCGGACTGGCACGCTCTTGGGTACAGGATGAAATCGTAACGATCACGAGTGTGCCTCACGAAATGACAATCCCACGCCGCCTGTCAGGACGGTATCTGAAAATCGAACTGTTAGGCATATCCGGCAGCTTCGACTTCGTATTCGACAAGTTGACATTCAAAACACAAACGTCGGTCACCAACGAAGCGCCCGCTTTGGCCTCCACTACAGAACCGCTCATACAGGATATTTATAAAGTAGGGTTGAACACCTTGAAAGAATGTATGCAGACCGTTTATGAGGACGGGCCGAAACGCGACCGCCGCCTCTGGATCGGCGATCTCTACCTGGAAGCGTTGGCCAATGCCTATACATTCAAGAACCACGAACTGACGAAGCATTGCCTGTATCTGCTTGCCGCCTTTGCCAACGACGAAGGTTTGCTGCACGCAACGCTGTTGGAAAAGCCGCAGCCCCATCCGCAATACGGCACTCATACGCTGGATTATTGCCTTATATATAATGTAGCCCTTCTGGAATACCTGAAAGAGACGGGAGATACGGAAACGGCCAGGGACCTCTGGCCTGTCGTAGTCCGCCAGATCGAATTAGCTCTCCGCCAGTTTTCACCGGATTGGATTTACGACATGGACAAGCAACCGCAGTACTGGCTGGTATTCGACTGGAAAGACGGTTATGACCGCCAGGCGTCTATGCAAGGGTTAACTATCTTTGCATTGCAACATAGTTATGAGTTGGCAAAACGATTGGGAAAGGAGAAAGAAGCCGGCGAATGGTTGACAATAGCCGGTAAGATGCAAAAAGCTGCCCGCCGGCACTTCTACGACAAGACGCTCGGCGTGATGGTCAGTGGTAAAGACCGGCAAGTGTCCTACCTGTCGCAAGTGTGGATGATCCTGTCGAACACCCTGAGCAAGAAAGAGGGAGCCAAAGCGATGGCAACCGTCATGTCGATGCCGGACGCCTGCTATCCCGGCTGCCCATACGCCTATCATTATGTCATAGAAGCCCTCCTGCAATGCGGTATGCCGCAGGAAGCCCGTAAACTGATTACCGACTATTGGGGAAGCATGGTCAAACGAGGCGCCGATACTTTCTGGGAGGTGTATGACCCGAACAACGACTACCTTTCGCCCTACGGCTTCTTTGTCATCAACAGCTATTGCCATGCATGGAGTTGTACGCCGGTCTACTTCATCAATAAATATCCGGAGATATTCCAGAAGTAAAAATGCCCGGCGCAAGCTGCGCCGGGCACTTCAAACCTCAAAAGTGACCGTCCCAGCTTGGGACGGCAACTTCAAACCTCAAAAGCGCCTGTCCCAGCTTGGGACGACAACTTTAAACCTTAAAAGCAACTGTCCCAAGTTGGGACGACAACTTCAAACCTTAAAAGCGTCTGTCCCAACCCGGGACGACAACTTTACATCTTTAAATCACCCGTCCCAGCCTGGGACGACCTTTTCAAAAGAGCAAACTTACAATCAATAACACAAAACAAGTATTATCATTACAATTTATAACCAAAATACACCCATCCAAGAACAATCTATCACCCATAACATATTTTTATACATCCGGACACACTTTATAGGTATAATATATCAAAACGTCGTATATTTGCATTGTAATAAAACAAAAAGATATAATAAACAAACGAAGCATAGTAAAATGACAGAATTAATCAAGTTTACCAAGATGCACGGAGCCGGAAACGACTACATATACGTAAACTCAATGGCTTTCCCGATTGAGAACCCGGAAGAACTCTCCATCAAATGGAGCGCTCCGCACACCGGGATCGGTTCGGACGGATTAGTTCTGATCGGAGCATCGGAAATCGCCGATTTCAGCATGCGCATCTTTAATGCAGACGGTTCGGAAGCCCTGATGTGTGGAAATGCCTCCCGTTGCATCGGCAAATATGTCTATGAAAAGGGGCTGACGGATAAGAAAACCGTCACCTTAGAGACATTATCCGGTATTAAAGAATTACAGCTGACTACCCAAAAGACAGCAGACGGTTCACACGAAGAAGTGACCGAAGTCACCGTCGACATGGGCGCTCCCACTATTGGGGAAACAGCTCTTGAAATAGAGGCCGAGGGCACATTCTACACCGGAACGGTCGTTTCGATGGGCAACCCGCATCTTGTCATCTTTGTAGACGACATCACCCAGATAGATCTCCCGGCAGTCGGACCTCTGCTGGAGAATCATCCGTTATTCCCGAACCGTACCAACGTTGAGTTTGTTCAGATATTAAGTCCGGACGAAGTGAGGATGCGGGTATGGGAACGGGGTTCCGGAATCACCCAGGCTTGCGGGACCGGAGCATGCGCAACAGCCGTGGCCTGCATGGTGCACGGCAGGACCGGGCGGACAACAAAAGTCGTCATGGATGGAGGCCCTCTTACCATCCGGTGGGACGAAGGCTCCGGCAAGGTCTACATGACCGGCGGAGCGGTAAAGGTCTTCGAGGGCGAATTGGAAATATAAACACAAAAAGGGTACAGGTAGGCCCTGTCCCTCAGAACAACAACATAAAACAACAGATTGAAGTATGGCACTGATTAATGAACATTTCCTGAAACTGCAAAACAACTACCTGTTCTCTGACATTGCAAAGAAGGTAAACAGTTTCAAAGTGACACATCCGAAAGAAAAGATCATCCGCATGGGGATCGGCGATGTGACACAACCATTAGCCCCTGCCGTTATCGAAGCGATGCACAAGGCAGTCGAAGATATGGCGGGCAAGGATACATTTCATGGATACGGACCTGAACAGGGTTATCCGTTTCTGATAGATGCCATCATCAAGAACGATTACGCCAGCCGCGGCGTCTTCCTCGAACCCAGCGAAGTGTTCGTCAGCGACGGCGCCAAAAGCGACTGCGGAAACATAGGCGATATGCTTCGCCACGATAACAGCATCGGAGTGACAGACCCGGTCTACCCGGCCTACATCGACTCGAACGTGATGAGCGGACGGACCGGCGTACTGGAAGACGGAAAATGGAGCGACGTGGTGTACATCCCCTGTACGGAAGCCAACAACTTCATCCCCGAACTGCCCAGCCGCCGTGTAGACATCATCTACCTCTGTTACCCGAACAACCCGACGGGAACGACGCTCTCGAAAGAGGAGCTGAAGAAGTGGGTCAACTATGCACTTGCCAACGATTGCCTGATTATGTACGACTCGGCTTACGAAGCCTACATACAGGACCCTGATATCCCCCACTCGATCTACGAGATCAAAGGGGCCAAGAAGGTGGCGATCGAATTCCGCAGTTTCTCGAAGACGGCCGGCTTCACCGGTGTACGTTGCGGTTATACGGTCGTACCGAAAGAGTTGAACGCCTTTACGCTGGCCGGCGAACGGGTTCCGTTGAACCGGATGTGGAACCGCCGCCAGTGCACGAAGTTCAACGGCACGAGCTACATCACCCAGCGCGGTGCGGAAGCCATCTACACCCCGGAAGGGAAAGAGCAGGTGAAGAAGACAATCGATTACTATATGACCAACGCCCGGATTATGAGAGAAAGCCTCCAGAGTTGCGGCCTCAGGGTGTACGGCGGCGAGAACGCCCCTTACATCTGGCTGAAGACACCAGCCGGCCTGACATCCTGGAAGTTCTTTGACAAGCTACTTTATGAAACGTATATAGTAGGGACCCCCGGAGTGGGGTTCGGGCCCAGTGGTGAGGGTTATCTCCGCCTCACCGCTTTCGGAGACAGAGACGAAACATTGGAGGCCATGGCCAGGCTGAAGAAGTGGTTGCTCTAAATTAACTGTCGATGCAAGAGGGGGAAACCGCGCAAACCTCCCCCTGACATATCCTGATAGCAAGGAAGCAGAGGCAAAGTGTTTAACGGTTATCACACAGGAAGAACATGATGAAAACAATTACTTTCAAGCGGACAGTTTTGTCCGCTACGGCTCTACTTATGTCTTTCTCAGTCTTTGCACAGGAAGAGAAGAAGTTTGAAATTGCGCCGGCTGCCGACCTCGTCAGCAGCTATGTATGGAGGGGAATGTATCAGACAGGACCCGCCATCCAGCCCAGCCTCAGCATGTCGTATGCGGGGTTATCTCTCACGGCGTGGGGCTCCACGGATTTCTCCTCATCTTCGGATGAGACGAAAGCAAAGGAATTCGACCTCACATTAGGATACGGAATCGGAGGATTCAGTATAGCAGTCACCGACTACTGGTGGTCAGGCGAAGGCGCCCGCTACGGACGTTACAGCACGGACCACTATTTTGAAGGGACAATCGGATACAACTTCGGCGAGAAATTCCCCTTGAGCCTGACCTGGAGCACGATGTTCGCAGGCGGCGACAAGAACCCCGAGGATGGCGACCGTTACTACTCTTCGTACTTCGAAGCAGCGTACGACGTCAATGTATGGGGCATCAGTTTCCAACCCGCTGTCGGTATCTCGCCCTACAAAAGCCAGTATAGCGACGGTTTCGGTCTGAACAGCATCTCGCTGAAAGCAAGCAAAGAGATCAAGTTGTCAGAATCATTCTCGCTACCGGTATTCACACAGGTGATTGCAGCCCCGGAACATGACAACGTATTCCTGGTATTCGGGATATCCCTGTAAGGAAACAAAAACAGACATATTGGTTATCACAAAAAGAAAAGGAGCTTATAGAAAGCCCCGCCTGTTTATTGATTTTATAGAATGTTATACCGCAACCATTCCTTGCTACAAAGGCAGGCTTTCTATACTCCTTTTCTCTAATAAAACATTAGGTTATGAAAAAGATTGAAGCAATAATTCGCAAGACCAAGTTTGAAGAAGTGAAAGAAGCGCTTCTCGAAGCAGATATAGAATGGTTCTCATACTACGACGTGAGAGGCGTCGGCAAAGCGCGCCAGGGGCGTATCTATCGTGGCGTCGTCTATGACACGAGCTACATCGAACGCATACTCATCTCGATCGTAGTGCGTGACAAGAATGTCGAGAAGACCGTCAAAGCCATTATCAAGGCAGCCCAGACGGGCGAGATCGGCGACGGGCGCATCTTCGTCATCCCGGTAGAGGATTCCATCCGCATCCGTACCGGCGAACGGGGCGACATCGCGCTCTACAATGCCGAACAGGAGAAATAAATAATAATGTGCCAATAGACAATGTGGCGCTTCGCTAAATGTGCCAATTAACGGCAACAAACTCTATCTCCATTGGCACATTGGCATATTAATCAATTAAACTATTATTTACAATGGATACAACATATACGATTACAGACTTAGCCCTATCGCTCGATACCGTGTGGATGCTGCTTGCAGCCATGTTAGTATTTTTCATGCAGCCGGGATTCGCCCTTGTGGAAGCCGGTTTCACCCGTACGAAGAATACGGCTAATATTATGATGAAGAACCTGCTCGACTTTATGATGGGTTCATTGCTCTTCTGGGCCGTAGGTTTCGGCTTCATGTTCGGGACGGGAGGATTCATCGGGATGCCCCACCTGTTCAACTTCAGCTTTTATGATACGGAGCTCCCTGTCGCAGGGTTCCTGGTGTTCCAGACGGTGTTCTGCGCAACAGCCTCGACAATCGTTTCGGGTGCCATGGCCGAGCGGACGAAGTTCTCCATGTACCTGGCCTATACGATCCTGATCAGTGTGATCATTTACCCCGTCAGCGGGCATTGGACCTGGGGCGGCGGCTGGTTGATGAACGGCGAAGAAGACTCGTTTATGATGAATACATTCGGTACGACGTTCCACGACTTTGCCGGCTCGACCATCGTACACTCCGTAGGCGGCTGGATCGCCCTGGTGGGTGCGGCCATCCTCGGCCCGCGTATCGGGAAATACGGCAAAGACAAGAAATCGCGTGCCATACCGGGACATAACCTGGCGCTTGCCAGTCTGGGTGTCTTCATCCTCTGGTTCGGCTGGTTTGGTTTCAACCCCGGCTCACAGTTGGCAGCGTCGGGCGAAGGGAACCGTACGGCTATCTCCCACGTCTTCCTGACGACCAATCTGGCAGCCTGTGCGGGAGGTATATTCTCGTTGCTGGTAGCCTGGTTCAAATATAAGAAGCCGTCCCTTTCACTGACGCTCAACGGCGTACTGGCCGGTTTGGTCGGCATCACGGCCGGTTGCGACCTGGTGTCGCCGATGGGAGCTGCCATTATCGGAGCGATCTGCGGGACGGTGATGATATTCGCTGTCGACTTTATCGACCATGTGTTGAAGATCGACGACCCTGTCGGTGCCTCCTCCGTACACGGTGTCTGCGGATGTCTCGGAACCATATTGACCGGCTTTTTAGCTACCGAAGAAGGGCTCTTCTACAGTGGCAGTGCGAACTTCCTGCTGGCACAGTTGTTCGGTGCCGTTGTAGTAGGTTGCTGGGCTGCCGGAATGGGCTTTGTAGTGTTCAAAGGACTTGACATGGTTCACGGACTCCGCGTTCCGGCACGTGTCGAAGAAGAAGGTCTGGACATTTACGAACATGGTGAAACGGCTTACAACAGCTAAGAATATATCTCTGGGGTTAAGAGGTTATAAGTTCACCGTCGGTGACGCGGTAAGGTCAGTCATGGTGACGCGGTAAGGTCAGTCATGGTGACGCGGTAAGGTCACCGACGGTGAAAAAATAAGATTACAATCAACATTTAAAACTATATAGATTATGTCACTTATCATTCCTAAAGATTACAAGCAAACGCTGACGCCTGAGACAACGGAACAGGCTATACGCATGTTGAAAACAACCTTCCAGGAGAAGCTGACGAAGGCGCTTAACCTGCGCCGCGTGACGGCTCCCCTGTTCGTCCTCTCGGGCACAGGTATCAATGACGACCTGAACGGCGTCGAACGTCCCGTCCGGTTCCCGATCCACTGCATGGGCGACCGCATGGCCGAAGTGGTCCACTCGCTCGCCAAATGGAAACGGATGAAGCTCGCCTCCTACCGCATCCCGGCCGGCTACGGGCTGTATACCGACATGAATGCCATCCGGGGCGACGAAGACCTGGACAACCTTCATTCCCTCTATGTAGACCAATGGGACTGGGAACGGACCATACGCCCGGTAGACCGCAATCTGGATTACCTGAAGAAAACGGTGCGCAGCATCTACTCCCTCCTGAAAGAAATCGAGGTGATGGTCTATGACTATTATCCTCACATCACGCCTACCCTGCCCGACGACATCACGTTCATCCACGCCGAAGAGCTGCTCAGCATGTATCCCGGCATCAGCCCGCGTGAACGCGAGACGAAGGCAGCCGAGAAGTTCGGCGCAATCTTCATCATCGGTATCGGCGGCGAACTGGCCAACGGTGAGAAACACGACGGACGCGCCCCGGACTATGACGACTGGAGCAGCGTAAACTCCGACGGCTTCAACGGCCTGAACGGGGATATCATCCTCTGGAACGACGTGCTACAATGCGCCTTCGAGCTTTCGTCGATGGGAATCCGTGTAGACAAGGATGCGCTGGTACGCCAGCTTGACATCTGCGGCTGTCCCGAACGCAAGGAGCTGGAGTTCCACAAAGCGTTGCTCGAAGACCGCCTGCCGCTCTCTATCGGCGGAGGTATCGGACAAAGCCGCCTCTGCATGTTCTTCCTCCGCAAAGCCCATATCGGCGAAGTACAGGCTTCCATCTGGCCGGAAGAACAGATTGAGGAATGCAAACAGAACAACATCATATTATTATAGCAGCAAAGGGTAACCCATTCCCCTCTCGAGAGGGGATTAAGGGGTGTGTTAAAGCCAGTTACAGACATGAACCATGACACACCCCCTGCCCCCTCTCCAGAGGGGAAAGGTTACCACCGGATAAATAATGAATAAACAATTACTATAAAATCAAGTATTATGTCAAAGTTAAGATTCAGAGTTGTAGAGTCAGCCTTCAAGAAACGGGCTGCAGAAGTATCGGCGCCAGCCGAACGTCCGTCCGACTATTTCGGGCAGAACGTATTCAACCGTGCGAAGATGTTCAAATATCTTCCCGAGAAAGCATACGAACGGATCACGGACTGTATCGACAACGGTGCGCCGCTGGACCGCGAAACGGCCGACGCCGTAGCTGCCGGCATGAAGAAGTGGGCGATCGAAATGGGTGCTACCCACTATACCCACTGGTTCCACCCGCTGACCGAAGGCACAGCCGAAAAGCACGACGCCTTCGTTGAACACGACGGCAAAGGCGGTATGGTCGAAGAGTTCTCCGGCAAGCTGTTGGTTCAGCAGGAACCGGATGCATCCAGCTTCCCGAATGGCGGTATCCGTAATACGTTCGAAGCACGCGGCTACTCGGCCTGGGACCCTTCTTCTCCTGCGTTCATCGTGGGTGACACGCTTTGTATTCCGACTATCTTTATCGCCTACACAGGTGAATCACTGGACTATAAAGTGCCTTTGCTGAAATCACTCGAAGCGGTTAATAAGGCAGCCACGGAAGTCTGCCACTACTTCAATCCGGATGTGAAGAAAGTATATTCCTACTTAGGTTGGGAACAGGAATACTTCCTGGTAGACGAAGGCTTGTACGCCGCCCGTCCCGATCTGTTACTGACAGGCCGTACACTGATGGGACACGAGAGTTCGAAGAACCAGCAGTTGGAAGACCACTACTTCGGTGCGATCCCAACCCGTGTCATGGAATTCATGAAGGATCTGGAAATAGAGGCGCTCAAGTTAGGTATTCCATTGAAGACACGTCACAACGAGGTGGCGCCGAACCAGTTCGAGTTGGCTCCTATCTATGAGGAATGTAACTTAGCAAACGACCATAACCTGTTGGTAATGGCTCTGATGCGCAAGATAAGCCGCAAACACGGTTTCCGTGTCCTGCTGCATGAAAAACCTTTCAAGGGTGTGAACGGTTCGGGTAAGCACAACAACTGGTCGTTGGGTACCGACACCGGCATCCTGCTGATGGCACCGGGCAAGACGCCGGAAGACAACCTCCGTTTCATCACTTTTATCGTGAATGTCCTCATGGCTGTTTACCGCCACAACGGATTGCTGAAGGCCAGCATCTCGAGTGCGACCAACGCCCACCGTCTGGGAGCGAACGAAGCGCCTCCCGCAATTATCTCCAGCTTCCTCGGTGCACAGATATCCGAAGTGCTGGAACATCTCGAGAAGAGCGAACCGGAGAACCTAATGCTGGCAGGCAAACAAGGCCTGAAGCTGGATGTTGCCCGCATCCCCGAACTGTTCATCGACAATACGGACCGTAACCGTACCTCTCCCTTCGCCTTCACCGGAAACCGTTTCGAGTTCCGCGCCGTAGGTTCGGAAGCCAACTGTGCATCCGCTATGCTTGTCCTGAACGCTGCCGTAGCCGAACAGTTGAAGATCTTCAAGGCTGAAGTGGACGCTAAGATCGCCGACGGCAAGGAGACATTCGCCGCCATTCTCGAAGTGATCCGCAAGGATATCAAGGAATGCAAAGCCATCCATTTCGACGGCAACGGTTACAGCGACGAATGGAAAGCCGAAGCTGCCCGTCGCGGCCTGGATTGCGAGACAAGCGTGCCGGTTATCTTCGACAACTACCTGAAGGAAAGCAGTATCAAGATGTTCGAATCGACAAGTGTCATGACCCGCAAGGAGCTGGAAGCCCGCAACGAAGTGAAGTGGGAAACCTATACGAAGAAGATCCAGATCGAAGCGCGTGTCCTGGGCGATATCGCGATGAACCATATCATCCCGACCGCTACGACCTACCAGACTTCCCTGATCGACAATGTTTACAAGATGAAAGACCTTTTCCCTGCCGACAAGGCCGCCATTCTTTCTTCCCGTAACCTGGAGATCATCGAAGACATCGCCCACCGGACTAACTTTATCAAAGAGAAGGTAGACGAGATGATCGAAGCCCGCAAGGTTGCCAACAAGATCGAGAACGAACGCGAAAAGGCCATCGCCTACCACGACAATATCGTTCCGATGCTGGAAACGATCCGCTACCATATCGACAAGCTGGAACTGGTTGTAGACGACCAGATCTGGACATTGCCGAAATACAGAGAGCTATTATTTATCAGATAAGTCGATAAGGGGCGGTACCATATCTCCGCCCCTCTTTTTATTATTCAGACAGTAGTTTTTTGTTGATTGTTTTGTGTTTGCAAGGGGAGTATGCTGTGAAGTATCGCTCCTCTTCTTTTTTATACCAGTCAAAATGCATACCTTTGGAGCATCATATACAAGAAAGGAGTCCTACTATGACAGCAATGGAACTACAACAATGGAAACAGAACTTTATCCGCGATTATCTGGATGAAATCGATAGCCTGGAAGTGATGGGTAAGCTGGAAAAGTATACTAAACGTATATTAAGCAAGAAGGCAGTCTCCCTCTCTCCTATTGCTTTCAGTATTGAGGAAGCAAATGCCGAAATAGATATGGCAGAAAAAGAATTAAGCGAAGGAAAAGGCATCAAGGAAACAGAAATGCATCAATTCTTTGAAGAATGGAGACGAAATTTGAAGTAATCTGGGCACCGCGTGCACAAAGACAAGCTGATTTAGCCATTTCCTATTGTTTGAAGCAATTCGGCAAAAGAATCGCTCTCAAGTTTATAAACAAACTGGAGAAAGACAGCATACGCATCCGAAACAATCCTTATATCGGATTTGTAGAATCTGCTTTTGCTAATAGAGCAAAGCAATACCGTTCCTTGATTGAAGGATATTACAAACTCATCTATACCATAGAAGACAATTATCAAATACATATTGTCCTACTATGGGATTGTCGCCAGGACCCGGATAAACTCAAACACGCTATAAGATAAATAGAAACGAATATGAATTACGGATTTGTAAAAGTTGCCGCCGCTGTGCCACATGTACAGGTTGCGGATTGTTTTTATAATATAGAAAAGATAGAAGGCCTGATGCGTCAGGCATCGGAAAAAGGCGTACAGATAATGGCTTTTCCGGAGCTGGCTGTCACCGCTTATACCTGCCTCGACCTCTTTGCCCAGCAAACACTGCTGGACAATGCTGAAAAGGCTTTGCTCAAACTGGTCAACGATACGGCAGACCTGGACATCCTGACCTTCGTCGGCATTCCGCTCCGGACGGAAAACAGGCTTTTCAACACGGCCGTCGCTTTCCAGGGAGGCAGAATATTAGGCGTCGTTCCTAAAACGCATCTGTCCAACTACAAAGAGTTCCAGGAACAGCGTTGGTTCACTTCAGCCCTCGAACTGCAAAAGCCGACGATCAATATCTGCGGACAGGAATATCCGCTCGACAACTATCTGTTGTTCAATTCAGGGCATATATCGGTCGGCATCGAGATATGCGAAGACCTTTGGGTACCCGTCCCCCCCAGCTCACTGCTGGCCATGAAAGGAGCCAATATCATCTTCAATATATCAGCAAGCAACGAGCTGATTGGCAAGCATAACTACCTCAGTTCGCTGATCTGCCAGCAATCCGCCCGGTGCATAGCCGGATATGTCTATGCCTCTTCCGGCTTCGGCGAGTCGAGTACCGACCTGGTCTTTGCCGGAAACGGTATCATTGCGGAAAACGGCAACCTGCTTGCCAAATCGCCCCGCTTCACAATGGAAGAACAGCTTGTCGTCAGCGAGATCGACATCGAGACGTTGCAAAACGACCGGATGGTGAATAACAGTTTTATGCGTGGAGCCGCCGACCTGCTGAAAAAGGAGACACAGATCATTGATTTCGAGGTTCGGGTTCCTGGCGGATTCGAACTGACCCGCCCGGTCGATCCGCATCCGTTCACCCCTTCCGGTGATGCACTGAAAGAACGTTGCGAAGAGATTTTCCAGATACAGGTAGCCGGACTGGCAAAGCGTATGCTTCATGCGCACGCACAAACAGCCGTCGTCGGCATTTCCGGCGGGCTGGACTCAACACTGGCACTGCTTGTCACCGTTATGACATTCGATGCGCTGAAGATGCCGCGCGAACAGATCATCGGTATCACCATGCCCGGCTTCGGCACAACCGGACGTACCTATAACAATGCCGTCAACCTGATCCGCTCCCTCGGTGTCACTTTGAAAGAAATCTCGATCAAGGAAGCCTGCCTGCAACATTTCAAGGACATCAATCACGACCCGTCTGTTCACGACGTGACATACGAAAACAGCCAGGCGCGCGAACGGACTCAAATACTCATGGACGTTGCCAATCAGGAAAACGGCCTTGTCATTGGAACCGGCGACCTTTCCGAACTGGCACTCGGCTGGGCTACCTACAACGGTGACCACATGTCGATGTACGGCGTAAACGGCAGCATTCCCAAAACGCTGGTCAGATATCTGGTCGAATGGGTTGCCAACAACCGGGTGGACAAGGCTTCCCGCCTCACCCTGCTGGACATCGTCGATACGCCTATCAGCCCCGAACTGATCCCGGCAGACGAAAACGGCAATATCAAACAAAAGACGGAAGACCTGGTCGGCCCGTACGAGCTGCACGACTTTTTCCTCTATCACTTCCTCCGCTTCGGCTCGCATCCGTCCAAGATTTATTTCCTGGCGCAGAAAGCCTTTGCCGGAGTGTATGACAATGCGACGATCAAGAAATGGCTGTACACCTTCTTCCGCCGCTTCTTCCAACAACAGTTCAAACGCAGTTGCCTGCCCGACGGTCCGAAAGTGGGTTCCGTCAGCCTGTCACCGCGCGGAGACTGGCGTATGCCGAGCGACGCGGTATCGAGGCTTTGGCTGGAGGAGATAGAAAGTCTTTCTTTATAAAACAGCAATTCTTATTTTTTCTCCCCGAACACGAAGGGAATGTTACAGGTCCCGTTTTTTTTCAGACGGGAGCGATTTTTTTTCGGACGGGAATCAGAAACGGGTGCCAGATGGTGCCAGATAAAATGCATTTTCGTAAACTTTTAAATAAATACTACGTGACGTATGCTATAAAAGAGGCACACGTCGTAATTAAAAATATAAAAGTTACGGAAAACGCTTTTTATCTGGCACCATCTGGCACCCGCAGGTTAAAAAGGAAGAGACGCCTTTTACTTAATCGATTGCTTATTAACACCTTGCATATTTCTCTTATTTACCCGTCTTTCCTTCGTACTCCCCATTTATCCGTTTTACCAGTACAAAAAGTGGGCTCAACTGCCGAAAAAAGGCATTTTTATGGCGTTTAGCAAGGGGCAAAATCCCCTGTTTTCAACCGCTTTCCGAGTTTTCAGCCGTTCATACTCGTCAAGATAAGGGCTAAAAACGGTCATTTTCGTTACATTAAAGGCTTGATGAGGTGTGGAAAAGTTCGCTTTTAAGAATATTTGAACCTCTTTTATGAGGCATCGCCTCATGCCGCAGGCTCTCTTTTGCCGTTGATTTCAATCAACGGATTGATAAGTTCCCGGCTTTGCCGGATTCCTCTGTGGGTTTAAACCCCTTTCAAATATTTATAGGACAATCTTGTATTAAGGGGACTAAAGTCCACATAGGAAGAGGCTTTGCCTCCAATTTTTTAAACCGTTCGTTGAAACGAACGGCAAAAGAGAGCCTGCGGCACAAGTAGAGATGCACGGCCGTGTATCTCTATAGAACGATAAATCAGCATTTACAGATTCAATATAAAACCTGTTCCTTTGCGATCCCGCGTCGGAGCACGGGAACGGGATAGCTCACTTTTGGCAATATTTGAACAAACCACCCAATACTAAAAAAGGCTACCGGAATCCCGATAGCCTTTCGCATATATTTCTTCGATCTTTCTTATTCAGACAAAGCAAATGCCGGTTGACGGTGGATCCACTGTCCGCGAGTGAAATCAGGGAAGTCAACCAATGCACCGCCACGAGCGATAGACATTTCTGACAAAGCGGAAATAGCACTCCATGCAGCAGCATCATAACAATCCATTGGAGCCGGACGTTTGTTCTTGATGCGATCGATCAGGTCATACATCATGATAAAGTCCATACCACCGTGACCGGCTTCTTTTGCCTGAGCATCCAACTGAGCCCATAGTTTGTGGTCGTATTTCTTGAACCATTCGTCAGAATTATCCCAACGGTGAGGTTTAGACTGGCCTTCCACATATACATGATCGCCATCGTTCATCCACAAACCATCTGTACCCTGAATACGGAATCCCAAAGAATAAGGACGAGGAGAATTTGTATCATGAGTAACAATGATCGTCTGACCGTTCGCACACTTGATCATAGAAGTAACGATGTCACCCAGGTTAAAGCGAACCTTAGCCAACGGATGGTTTTCACCACCATTATCTACGATAAACTTATGCAATCCGCGAGACTGAGTTGCCATAGCAGACATAGCAACGAAGCGGTTACCACGGTTGATATCCATACAATTGGCAACCGGTCCGATACCGTGAGTCGGATACACGTCCCCATTACGATGTACAGAGTGATTCGTACGCCACTGAGCTTCAGCAAAAGCCGTCGGGCCCATACGCAACTCACCACCCTTCTGGTAAGTATAGTTCTTACCATCATTGAATTTTACATCACGCAAGTCATGTTCGTAACCGCAACCACCGTGCAATAATTCACCGAACAAACCTTCGCGAACCATGTTCAATGCCGCCATACAATCACGACGATAGCAAACATTTTCCATGATGTTCAGATGGCTTCCTGTTGCTTCCGATACATTGACCAGGTCCCAGCATTCTTCCAACGTATTGGCGGCAGAAACTTCCACGCCTACGTAAGGAACACCGGCTTTCATAGCAGCTACCGACATCGGTACGTGCCATTCCCACGGGCTTGCAATGATTACGCAATCGAATTCTTCGTTATTCAACATCTTTTCGAATTCGCGTTCGCCACCTTTGTACACTTTCGGAGCGTCAACGTTAAATTTAGCAATGTGTTTCAGCGTACGATCAATAGGTCCCTGCTGGATATCGCAGATGGCAACAATCTTATTGCCGGGGATAGCCAACACGTTATTGATGTGTTCATGACAACGAGAACCGGTTCCGATAAATCCGAAACGAAGTTTGCCATCATCTTTTCCGGCTGTTTTTTTCTTTTGAGGTTCGGGAGAACCTGTCACTGTAGTGGCAGAGGCATTACCAGCCATAGCCAAACCGGCTGCGCCAACTCCGGCAGCAGTCATTTTCTTAAGAAAGGAACGACGAGTGTTTTCCATGTTCTTTATTAGTATTTCTTTGTTAAGTGGGCAAATTTATAACAATTAATCAACTTCTCAAATATGTTTAGACAAAAAGAATCAATCAAATTTATCAATCAATAATTTGTAATCATTCCAGTCTCTCTTTTCTGCTTCTCGAAGGTCATCATCATCTGACGCAAACGCTTTGGTTCCAGTCCGCCCCCTTTCCCGTTTTCAATAAGAATACAGGGAACACGATCGTTGGTTGCCGCCGTACAATATCCTTGCGTAAAACGCAATCCCTCATTAGCAATCCGGTCCATTCCCAGAGTCTGAATACGGGTAGCACCATAACAACTCAGATCTCCATATCCCAAATCGTCGGCTACAATAATGACAACATTAGGCTGCTGCCCAATCTGAGCAAAGGCGTTTAATCCGGACAAAGCTCCCATTCCAGTTGCTACACATAGTAGATTTTTCATATTCATGTTTTTCATAAAAATACAGGCATTGATTGTAACAATCAACGCCTGCAAATATAATGAATCACTCAGATCTCAAAGCATATAGCCTATGGATTTTGTGTTAATGTACCCGGATACGCATTAATATCATTCTGAGGAATGTATTGCACGACACGCGGATGTGTAGCCGGAATATCAGTCATGGCATCGTGTACACCCGGATAGCGGCGCTCCATTGTCCAACCCTGACGGAATACTTCGTAAGCACGGTCGGCCTCATAAGCCATTTCCAACTGACGTTCTTCCGAGATACGTTGAGCAGCATTGTCTGCATTCAATTCAGTATAACCGCCACCGATAATAGCACGTTCCCTTATTGTATTCAGATTTACCAATGCTTCCTGATAATTACCTTTCTTCGCATAAGCTTCCGCCTTTGTCAGGTACAACTCGGCCAAACGTGAGATAATCGGAGAATGCAGATGTGAATGACCTTCCTGCATAGAACATTTATAAATGTAATACAGAGGATACCCGTTATCTTCAATCATACGATAGTCTTTTTCTCCCGTATAAGTAGTACCGTAAAAGTCAATAGTGTAAGAATTATCCTTTTCATCCACCGTCTTCAGCGTATAGGTCTTCTTATCCACGATCGGTTCATTCTTTCCACCCCCCAGGTCTTTTGCACCTATTTGTTCGGAAATCGTTACCTGATACGGTTTGATAAGCGAACCATCGCTATTCTTCAATAGTTCAGCCTGGATATATTTATAACCAGCCTGTTTCTTGCTTCCATCCGTCCCGAAGTTCCACATAGGAGCCACAAAACGGAAAACATCTGTCTTATTACCCGCATCGTCTGTCAGGTATTGCGGTTTGATAAAGCTCCAACGGGCATCTTCTTTGTATTTAGTCTTACGCAACAGGTCGAGATATTTCGCACTGGCAAAAATCTGTCCGTAACCCAGACCGTCGATTACGGCATACATACCACCTAAACCATCATCATAATCGTCTGCCGTAAATTCAGAATCGACCATCTTGATAGCAAAGATCGTTTCTGTCTGAGACTTATCTTCCGGTGAATATTCATTGTACTTCTTGAAGTTCTCGTGAGACAACAAAGCATAGTTACCGCTATTGATCACGGCATCGCAATAATGGATAGCAGAATCGGCATACTGCACATTCGGATTATCATAAGTACCGCTCATATAGATGTAAATTCTAGCCAACATAGCCTGTGCGGCACCTTTGGTTGCATAAGCAGCCGTTTTCTGAATATTCATCAGTTGTTCAGCCTTTTTCAGGTCGTTGATAGCCTGTTCGTACGTTTCCTTTACGGTGGCACGATCCGGCAATTGCAGGTTATCCATATCTTCCGGAGTACCATTGATGATAGGTACACCCAGGTTCGTTTCCGGAGACTGGTAATAAGGACGACCGAAAGCACGGCATAAGTAGAAATACAACATACCTCTCAGATAATAAGCTTCACCTAGCTGCTGGTCGAGTTCCTGACTCTTGCCTTCTTCGATCAGGTCGACAATCGAACTGGACTGAGCAATTACTTTATAGGCATAATTCCAGAAGTAGCCTACCCCATAGTTAGTCGTTGTATGCTGATAAGAGATAAAACGGAAAGAAGCGCCACTGGAAGTAGCCTGTTTCATCATGTTATCCGCTCCGAATTCGCCGGTATAGTGCATCCATTCCGACCAGCTCTTCAATCTTCCGTAACAACCGTTCAGAAGAATATCGACGGCTGCTTCTCCCGATTCGTTAATCTTTTCATCCGTGTACGAATCGTAAGGTAAACGTTCCACATCGCATCCCGTAAATCCCAGGGCTGCTATTAAAGATGATAATATTATGATCTTTTTCATATTCTATTCTGCTTAAAAAGTAACATTTAATCCAAACATATATTTACGTGTCTGCGGATAAACCGTAGAAGCCACACCCGTAACTTTACCGCTCGATGTCGGCGGAATTTCAGGATCGACACCAGAGAAACCAGACAATACGAACAGGTTTTCACCGGAAGCAAATACTCTCAGATTAGAGATGTGCCATTGCGGGATCGACAAGTTATAACCAAGTGTCAGGTTACGCAAACGCAGATAGCTACCGTTTTCAAGGAAACGAGTGGAAGCCTGGTTTGAATTGGTGCGGTTCTGATAAAGAGGTTGCGGGTGAGTTGCGATATCGCCCGGTTTCTCCCAACGATTCCATCCCTTATGTAGCTTCATCTGGTTCGTATAAGTGTAAGCACCATCAGAGTCGAATTCCAAACGAGAATAGTTATAGATCTTACCACCTACCGAATAACCGAATACAGCAGACAAGTCGAAGTTCTTATAATTCAGATTTGTTGAGAAACCACCGAAGAATTTCGGAGTATAACTATCCTTTGCGATCGGGGTCTTTGCTGCTTCTGCATAAGTAAATGTTTTTACACGTTCACCGTTTTCATCTGTCTTATACCAGGTAGCCTGTCCTGTTTCCGGATCGACACCGGCCCATTCTGCCAGATACCAGGTATCAACATCCAAGCCCGGTTTCAATAATTTCTCGGCAGAGCCGGCAATACCGGAACCATCACCTACAATGATCTCTTGTTTGTCGCCATATAGTTCGGTTACTTTGTTGCGGTTCAAACCGATATTAGCCTCGATACTCCATTGCAAGTCCTGATTCTTAATCACGTCTACATTGGCAGAAGCTTCAAAACCGTTGTTCTTCACACAACCGACATTACGCCAGATACCTGTTACACCGACAACGGCAGGAAGCGGTACATTATACAGCAATCCGGAAGTATTTTTGTTATAATAATCAAACGTAATATTCACACGGTCAAACAAAGAAATATCCAAACCGACACCAGTCGTATAAGTCTTTTCCCAAGTCAGGTCCTTATTCTTCAACTGAGAAATAATAGCAGAAGGATGTTCGTTGTAACTTGTGGTCAAAGAATACAAAGCGTATTGCGGATACAATTCCGACGGACGGTTACCAACCGAACCATAACTGGCTCTTAACTTCAGGTTATTGATATAATCGAGCGTAAAGAATGATTCACGATGAATATTCCAACCACCACTTATTGAGAAGAAATTACCATACTTCGCATTTTCACCGAAGTTTGATGCACCGTCACGACGGAAAGAGACCTGTGCTAGATAACGGTTATCATAAGCATAGTTTACATTCAACAGATAAGACTGAACCGCCCAACCTGTCTTCGATCCGGTTATCTCCTTAGGCACAGCAGCAATATCAGAAACGGTAAATTCCGGTGGGATACCACCTGCCAATGCACCATTGGTCGTTCCGTTATATTCATTCCATTCGTAAGCAGCGATACCATTTACCGAATGATCGCCAAATGTTTTGTTAAAACGCAACAATTGGTTAGTGTATAAACGGTTGTATGCCGTTGTTGCATCCTTGATACTACCGCCATCAGCCAAACCTGAATAAGAACGGGGATCGACATAATCCTTTGTTGCCTTCGTAGAATAACGATAGTTGTTGACAGAAGAGAAAGTCAACCAATCGGTAAACTTAATATCAAAATCGAAACCACCACTTACTTCATAGGCTTCCGACTCCGTATAATTCCATTGCAGGTCGTACATATAGTTCGAACTGGATGTGTTCACCCAACTCGGAATCGGTGCATGTCCTACCATCGATCCGTCTTCCAGATAAGGACTATCCCACGGCAGGTTGGAATACATAGCACCTACACTATGCTGCTGGTCGTGGATATTTTTACGGGAGCCGCTCAATTGCGGTTTTACCGTCAACCAGTTATTTACTTTATAGTCGACTTTCAAACGAGCGTTGTAACGAGTATAATCATATCCTTTTACAGCACCGTTTTCATCATAAACACCAACAGAGATATAGGTTTTCAGCTTTTCTGTTCCTCCATTGATAGATATGTTATAATCCTGTGCGAAACCCAGTTGTGAAGCATTATCCCACCAGTCGAAGTTACGGTTACGCAAATCTTCCGTATACCAGTCTCCTGTGATACTTCCCTGGTTACCGAAAGATCTGAAGTAGTCGTACAATTCAGCACCATCCATCATTTCAAAGTTACCGGTACTAAGTTGTGTAACCCCCAACTTGGCCGAAACATTCACGGTAGCTTCTCCTGTCTTTGCCTTCTTTGTCGTAACGACAATAACGCCGTTAGCACCCTGAGAGCCATAGATGGCCGTTGAAGCCGCATCCTTCAAGATAGACATCGATTCGATATCGGCCGGATTCAGGTCGTAAGCACTACTACCTACGATAACACCGTCGATAACCCACAACGGGTCGGTGCTACCATTGACGGTCGACTTACCGCGGATCACGATCTTTCCAGCATTACCCGGTTGCCCGGAACCTGCGTTCACATAAACGCCCGGAGCCTTACCCGACAACATATTTTCTACTGCCGGAGTAGTTGCATCAGTCAGCTTCTCGCTATTTACGATCTGCATGGCACCCGTAAGACTTTCTTTCTTCTGAACGCCATAACCTACAACAACCACTTCGTCGAGTGCTTGCGTATCTTCCTTGATCTTAATAGTCATTTTACCCGATTGTGCTTTCACTTCGCTTTTCAGGTAACCGATATACGAAATCTCGAGTACAGCCCCTTCCGGCACTTCCAGTTCGAAGTTTCCGTCAAAGTCCGTACTTGTTCCGTTTAAAGTACCTTTAACGACAACGTTTGCTCCGATAACCGGATCATTCGTCATACCGTCGATAACAGTACCTTGCACTTTCATTGTTTTTTGTTGAGATACCTGTGCGGAAGCAGCGGCAATTTCTTTGCCTTGCTTAGACGCGATCTTGTAAACAATAATTTTGTTATTGTTTACAATGAAATCAGCATGCTGATTTTTAAGGGCGTTTTTCAGGATTTCTTCTACCGACCGGTTCTTCATTTCAACTGATACACGTTCAGTCAGGTCGATGTCGTTATTCCTGATAAGGAAGGAATAGGAAAACTCTTTTTCGATCAGATCGAAAAGTTCTTTTAATGTAGTGGTTTCCATTTGGACAGACACGTAACATGTCTGCAATTCAGAAGCCAACATAGTACCCGGGATCATCGGAGCACTTGCTACAAGGCATGCCGATAGCATCCATTTCCCGGTTCTCTTAAAATAGTTTATTTCCATGTTAGTCAGATTATAAATAGTTCTGTTTTTATTTGTCTCTTATCACTAATTCATTTGCTGTTTGTTTCCAGGTATATTTATGCTCCACGTCTACTTCGCGCAAGACATCATCGAGCGTATAATAACCGGAGAAACTACCGGTAAACACCTCTTTCTTCAACTTATCGCTAACTATATGTATATGAAGATCGTATTTACGTTCCAGGTCTTTTGCAATTTCCGCGAACGTTTTTTCTTCAAAACGGAGAGTCCCGTTTGTCCAGTCGTAAGCATCCCTGCCTTCTATCTCTTTCATTTCTACCCGGTCGGTTTCCTTATTATAACGCAACATACGGTTGGGATGCAGTTCCACCTCTCCTTTATGTTCCATCTCGTCATCCAGGCGGACATTTACTTTTCCGGAAACCAGGCTGACATCGATTGTCTGGTCGTCTTTATAGGCTTTTACATTAAATTTAGTACCTAACACTCTTGTATCCATACCATCAGCCCTTACAATAAACGGATGCTCTTCATCCTTTGCCACTTCAAAGCAAGCCTCCCCTTTCAGCTCTACACGTCGTTCTTTTCCTCTGAATGCCACCGGATAGCGCAGCGTACTTTCTGCATTAATCCACACTTTAGTACCATCTGCCAGTACCAGCAGAAAATCTTTACCACGTGGCGTAGTCAGATTCAGATAAGCTACAGTATCTGTTGCCGGCAATGCTTTCACTTGCCAATCCTTTATGTCCATTACACTATCTTTCAGCAACTGTTGATCGTGACCATCTATTTGCAGTATTACATGATCTCCACAGTTGTTTGCGGCAAAAAAACGTATTGGCTGTTGTTTTTGTGAAGAAGGAGAAGAAAGAAAAGAAGGAATCAAAAATGCTAAAACGAAGATAGCGGCTGCCACAGAAGCTGCCGTCCAAATGCGCATTTTCGCCCTGCTTCTATGTCTGCGGTCCAGTTTCTCACGTATCATGGCTTCTTTGCAAGCCATCAATTCCCAAAAGAGTTCTTTATTTTCAGGTACGCTTATCCACTGAAGAAATTCATCTGTTTCTCTTAATTGCGGATCTTGTATCGCACGTAGTGCATAGTCTAAATTTTGGTCTGAATTACCTATCATAGTATCAACTGTTTCTCTTAATACGGAGAGAGAGTCGAAATTGATGACACCTAAAAAAGATTTTTTCTAAAAAAAGATTTTTAATTGTTTGCGGAGTATCTTTAATGCCCTGGAAATGTGCGTTCTAACGGTATTATCACTAATACGTAACTTTTCACTGATTTCCGCACATTTCTTTTCATTTAAGAAGAATTCTTCCACTACGGTTCGCATTTGTGGAGCCATCTGGCGAATACTCTCCTGCATCCGGTTTATCTTGTCTTCATACTCACGGTATTCTTTCACAGTCCAGCCACTGTAAAGTTCTTCCAGATATCTTTCCGCATTTTTATGCACCACGTTCTGATGACGTATTTGGTCAATACAACGATTTCGCACCATGACGAAGAATAACGGCAGCAGATCCTCTTCCGTTGTCAACCGTTCGTTGCTCTCAAGCACCGAACAAAAGACATCGTTCACCACATCTTTTGCGCTTTCCTCATCATTCAGCAGATTATATGCATGAATATAGAGTTTTTGCCAATGTTCCCTGTATATAACAGTTATAGCATTTTGACTATTATTCATGTATTTATAGTTACTTTTTGCGTTTCATAGAGCGCAAAGATAACCAATTGGAGCAAAAAACACTCTATTTATTAAAAAAGATTATAATTCATATAAATACATTTGTTGTTATAGACATATTCTATTCCCATCGTCTGACTCTTAATATTTTGACACTATGTTTCTCTCCAGAAAGATACGATTCACAACTATATCCGGCCGTTTCCATTCATCTGGACGTTGATTTAATCTTCGCTTTATCTTTACGCGTACAGAATGCTTCGGTTACTTTTTTTACACGAAGATAATTTATTGATACTCTGCTCATATATGCCCATTTTCTTTGTAATACATACTTTCCTTGTGATACAATCATACTATCTTTTACTTTTTTAAGGTGGAATTCAACAAAAATGATTATTTTTACGAGCAAATTATTGTCTAACTACCTGATAATACAGACATACCTTGAAAATAAACGAACAAAACGAAAGCGAATTCCTACAAAAGCTTATGAACAAAGCGAATATAGGATGGTGGGAAGCTGACTTGAAAGCAGAGACTTACAAGTGTTCGGAACTTATCTCCCAACTACTCGGAATAGGAGAAGACGGGCTCATCAGTTTCGAAGATTTCAACAAGCGTATTCTAAAAGAAGATCAGGGATACGCAACTTTTCCGTCTTTTGACAAAGTACAACAGACTGTAGAAGAAATATACTTGTTTGATACTCCCAAAGGTCATGTATGGATTCGTAGCAAGGCATGCTTCCAGGAAACAGACGAAAATGGTAACACCAAAGTATATGGAATTGCCGAAACCCAAGAGGGAATTCATATAGCATCTGCACACCAGGCTCTACAAAATAGCGAGCGGATCCTTCATAATATATATAAGAATCTTCCGGTAGGCATCGAATTATATGATAAGGACGGTCAAATGGTCGACCTGAATAAAAAAGATATGGAAATGTTCCGTATTTCCAATAAAGAAGATATTTTGGGAGTCAACATTTTCGAGAATCCTATATTGCCGGAAGAGATAAAACAGAAAATAAAAGACAATGAGAACGCAGATTTTACATTCCGGTATGACTTTTCCAAAATCAACAAATATTATCAGCCTAACAGTACAACCGGTTTCATTGACTTAACAACCAAAGTCACCACTCTATACGATCACAATCACGAACCTATCAACTACCTCTTAATTAATGTAGACAAGACCGAAGATACAATTGCTTATAATAAGATTCAGGAATTCGAGAGTTTTTTCGACCTGGTAGGAGATTATGCCAAAGTAGGTTATGCCCACTTCGATGCTTTGAGCCGGAATGGGTATGCCTTGCGAAGCTGGTATAGGAATGTAGGTGAAGAAGAAGGGACTCCGTTACCGGAAATCATCGGTATTCACTCTCATTTCCATCCGGAAGACCGTGCAGTCATGATTGACTTCCTGGATAAAGTGATAAAAGGAGAAAGTTCCAAGCTATCCCGCGATGTCCGGATTCGCAGAGCAGATGGAAATTACACTTGGACACGGGTTAACGTATTAGTAAGGAATTACCAGCCCCAGGACAATATCATCGAAATGCTGTGTATCAACTTTGATATTACCGAACTGAAAGAGACAGAGCGGATGCTAATTGGCGCCAAAGAGAAAGCTGAAGAAGCCGACCGGCTAAAATCTGCTTTTCTTGCGAATATGAGTCATGAGATACGTACCCCGCTCAATGCGATAGTAGGCTTTTCCAGTTTGCTTGAGGAAGCGGAGGATGCAGAAGAAAAACATCTGTATGCAACGATTATTGACGAAAACAACAAGCTCTTGTTACAACTGATCTCGGATATTCTTGACTTGTCAAAGATTGAGGCAGGGACTTTCGACATTATCCCGGAACAAGTGGATGCACAACAACTTTGCAACGAACTGCTACAATCTATGCAGGTAAGGGCTACAGAGCAAGTAGAGATTCTCTTAGCACCGGAACTGCCCGAGCTTACTTTTACCAGCGACAAAAACAGGTTGTATCAGGTATTGCTGAATTTTGTAACGAATGCTCTGAAATTTACTTCCGAGCTTCCAGATGGTGGATGCACTGAAGTCAGATTCTCGGTTCAAGATACGGGAATGGGCATCGAACCGGAAAAGCAGGAAGCTATCTTTACCCGATTCGTGAAATTGAATAATTTTATTGCCGGCACAGGGCTGGGACTCCCTATCTGTCAAAGTATCGTCACACAGTTAGGCGGCAAAATCGGAGTGGAATCTGAACCGGGGAAAGGTTCTTGTTTCTGGTTTACGCATCCGATTAACTAAAATCTAAATTCAAAATAAATATCAGAAAACAATGTTTACCGGTTTCTCTTTAAGAAAATACGATCTGTTATAGTGTTGGGAAGTTCCGATTCATAATGTGTCACCATAATCATCGTCTTATCTTTGCGTCGGCAGAAAGCCTCAATCACTTTCTTTACCCGTCGACGATTATAAGTATCCAAGCCATGAAGCGGTTCATCCAGAATCAGCAGTTCCGGGTCTTTGACGAAAGCTCTTGCCAACAAGGACAAACGTTGTTCTCCACTGGATAGTTGCAGGAATGGTTTATCTTTCAAATCTGCAATGCCAAATATATCCATCCACCACTCACAGATAGCCATCTGTTCCGGTTGAGGACGTTTATACAGACCGATACTGTCATGCAAACCACTGGCTACAATCTCAATAGCGGGCAGATTTTTAAGATAAGCACGGTGCATCTCCGGACTTACGTAACCAATATGTTTCTTGATTTCCCAAATACTTTCTCCCGTCCCTCTTTTCCGTCCGAAGAGACTGATGTCACAGGCATACGATTGCGGATTGTCTGCACAGACAAGGCTCAACAGAGTCGATTTCCCAGCACCGTTCTCACCACTCAACGCCCACTTCTCACCACGACGGACTGTCCAGTCCAGTTCTTTCAGAATAGTTCGGTCGCCATAACGGATACTGACCTTATTAAGTTTTACTACTTCCTCCGAATCGTAATTGTTGCCATCAGATGGCAAATCTATAATCCGTTGCTGCAAATCATCCAAAGAGGTAACCACATCTCTACTGCGGAAAGCTTCCAGATAGGCTTCACGTTCCATTTTAGGAAAGACCTCCATTTTGTCCACAGGAATGACATGAGTGATGAATGAAGGTATATCATCGAGCATGGAAAGTACCAGAATGATCTGTACGGACGACATTTTTGTCAGACGTTCGAGCAAAGAAAACAACAGTTCGCGCGTAGGAGCATCCAGTCCGATAAACGGATTATCCATAATCAACACGCGGGGAGCAGTCAACAGGGTTTTGGTTAGCTGGAATTTACGTAATTCACCGCTGGAAAGGAGAATGATCTTCTTGTCGAGCAACGGTTCGATACGGAAGAGTTCAAACAGTTCGCGTTGTAGTTGCTCGTCC
>URZO01000066.1 GCA_900552465.1 uncultured Parabacteroides sp.
CTCAAGAGGGGAAACAGATACTCCCGGCGCTGTAACCACAAACACGAAACACACTGATAAATCATCATTTATTGTTTCAAAACTGCCAATTATTGAATTATCAGTTAAAGTGCAAAGATAGAGAACTCCGTCCCGATGGAAGGCGAGAGGTAATAACGCTTTCTCATAGATCGGGAAACACCAGTGCCGACTATTGTGCAAGCGAGAAGCGCAGGCTGATTCCGTAGTTCGAATTAGACGTTGGATAGGATGCGCTCGAGATCAGCGGTTCATTGATCTGGATATCATAGAAAGCACGGATCGTCAGTGCCCGGCTCAGACCGTAGTCGGCGGAGAACGAGACTGTCTTGGCAATGTTACCGCTCGTTGCCTGCGTCAGCTGCGTATCGATTTTCCGGATCAGCGACTGCATCTTGTTGTACGAGAAGTCCAAGCGGACAGTCAGGTCATTGCTGAAGTCGCGTGTCTTCTTCATCTTCAAGACTTTGTTGAACTCGGCTAACTTATATCCCAAACCAATGGTTATTTTATTGGAAAGAGCTTCGACCAATTGGTATGAAGTCGTATTCAAACTCAGGTTGCGGGTTGTCGAATAGTCGGCACGGACCGTTACATTGTTCAGCAAAGTCGCATCGGCTCCCAACAGCGGACTGAATGCCTCCGTAATGCTGACAGACGAGATCGAATAAGGCGACGACGGCGTCGGGTTATCATTCAGGATCGACTGTATGTATCCCAATCCGTCTTGTCCGGCATCCACCCAGTTGAGGAAAGAGGTGAAGGCGCCTACCGTATAAGAACAACGGTACTGATGGCTCAACGTCACACTCTTGAAGTATTTCTTGACAGCCGGTATGCGGACTAATCCGTCGTATGTCACACGCCAGTTCGGCAACAAACTCTTCAGGGATGGGAAAGGAGACAAGCCTACCTTCTTCGGGTCCTTACCCGTATAAGCCGCCAGGAATGCAGGAATCAGAACATCGGCCGAGTTCCGGTTCACGCCGTTTACGTTATCTTTTCCCGGGTTGTAAGGCATTCCTCCCATACCTTTATCCTTGATGAAACCGGCATCCGGATACCGCATGGAGGAATACATGTTTTCCAACCGCTGCGCTATAATTTCGCGGTTCGCCACAAGTTTGTCAAATGCCTTGGACGAATAGTTGTTCATGGCATTGCCACTGCCGCCGAAGGCGCTTCCCAACGCGATTGTCGTCATCGTGAAGTTACCTCCCATAATCTCCGGCATACCGGCATACATATATTGTATTTCCGTATTACGGGTATCATTGCGAAGGGCGTTCAGGTCGATCTTCAAACCGGTAAACGGTTCAAGATTGGCCCGTATATTCAGATTCTTCGTGCTGGTCATAACGGCAGAGCTTAGGTTGCTTTCCGTATTATCGACCAGCCATCCCCTGTCGGACGCTTCATCGATATAACTGCGGCGGACGCTACCAAAGGCAAATCCGAGTCCCGGCGTAAGACCGAATGAAGACCGCCCCTGACCGAATATATCGCCGATCTCCGGACGGAAACCGGGCAGCATCATACCGGCCGAGTTGGTAAACTGGATACTGAATCGGCGAACCATCATCAGGAACCGGGCACTGTGTTCGGCCGCCTTATAAAGGAAATCTTCCGAAGGTCCCGGCCCCGGTATGATCGTCAGTTTCAGGTGTGCCGTATCCTGGTTCAGAACCATTACCTGTGCAAAGTTGATCGGTTTGTACTTGATCCTGTAGACACGTCCGTCCGCACCGCGGGCTGTGATCTGGACTTTCTTCGTAAACATTCCGTGTTCCACGACGGTACCGCTGTCCGGATTCAGGGTTATTTCCTTCTCCAGCTTCGGCTTTTTCTTCTTCTCCGTCTTTTTCGCTGTGGTGTTACGGGTATTGTTAAACTTCTGGTTGACCCGCTTCAGGTACTTGTTCTTGTTGTACAGAGACAGCAGGTTCAGGTTTGTCTGCAAGTCGAACTGCCGCTGGTTCTTGATCGTGTTACCCAATTCGAGATCTTCGCTCACCGTAGCACCGCGATCCCAGTTATAAGTGGCATTATAGCTCAGAGATGCGTTTGTCCAATCCAATACAGGAATCAGCTGCAACGGCAATTGCCAGGTCGCCATAAACTGCTGGTCGTACTTCATCGGGGTACCCAGGTCGGCAATACTTTTCTTCACAGAGTCTTTCCACAACTGGTAACCGTCCGGATTGAGTTCTTTGTTCACCTGTACATACGGCTCTTCGATGCGGGCATTCGTCCCCGAACTAAAGGATATATTCAGGTTATTGGTAAAGGCCCAGTTCAGGCTGAAAGCGCGGTCCCAATAGAAATTCTGGCTGAATGTCACCGGGATGTCATTCGACACGCCGGTTGTCGCCCCTGTCAGGTCGCGCAGCTTTATCTCATAGTAGTTGCGCATCATGGCTGTCTGGAAATTAATCGACGGCGCCAGATTCAACGCCAACTGTTTGGCATAGCGGGTGTATCCGTTGTTTTTCTTCAATACCTTGTCAAACGGCTTGATCGGCTTCATGTACGGGACATAGCTGTAGGCGAAGTTCGCCCGGTAGTCTTTTGTCGTCTCATATTCCGTCTCCGGGTTCTTCTTGTCGTTGATGCTGTATGAATATCCGAGCGTAAAGTTTGCCGGGTCGTAAGGCATCGGATTCTTGCTCTTGATATTCACACGCACGTTATTGAAAGAGACGCTTTTGATCACAGTCTTATCCTGCGAATAGCTGCGGATCGAGTCCTTTTCCGCTTTCGTATCCGCCTTGTCGATGGCATCCTTCAATTTAATATCCTGATCCAGCGGGTTATATTTCGGATCGTATGTTTCCTTCGAATAAGCATAGTAGAACGGGATGCTGACCTGCGCCTTTTCCGGGAAGAATTTACCCAGCTCGATGGAGGTGGCGACGCTATATTGCTTGAAGTCCTCCATACGCCGTTCATTCAAAGACTGATCGAGGGCGCCAAAGCCTGCCGTCTCGATACGTCCTGATACGTTCACCGTACCCAGGTCGGACAGGGCAACGTTCAGGTTGGTATTGGCTGCCCATCCTCCCTCTTCATTGAAGTCCGTCAGACGCAATTCATTCACCCAGACTTCCCCGCTCTTAATATTCCCCTTAGGATCCGTGTTACGCACACCGATCATGATCGTCTTCACTTCGGAAAGACTGGGGTTACCTTTGATGCGGATGGTGTTCATCTCGTTATCCGGGTCTTTACCGGCAAACTCGGTCTGGAAACTCACGCTGTTCTCACCCGAACGTTTCTGCCGGTTACGTTCCAGTTTCAGGTCCGTCAGCACTGCCAGGCGGAAGTTCAACATATTCTCGGTCGGCCAGACAGCTTCCGCACTGCTCTCCCCGTGGGCGGTCAGCTTGAGCGGGACTTCATATTCGTAATAGTTGTTCTTATAATCCGATCCCAGACGGATAAAGACAGACAGCTCATTGTTGCGCAGGTTGTATATATCCAATTTAGGAGCCTCGGCATGTGTAAACAGCTGCAGGCGCTTATACTGGCGCAGGTCGTAGTTCGTATTCTTATAGACGGCACGCGCGTCCATAGCTGCCAATCCCGTTACTTTCAGTGAGAGTGACTGCTCGTTCTCCTGGCGGATCTGCGGCTGGCTCGGGTCCAGTACACGGCTGATGCCCGGAGGCAGAACGTAGTTGACCGGGTCACGATCACGGTTCTCCTCTATATTGACGGTCGAAACTTCCAGCGTCCCTTTTACTGCCGGCGGCATTTTAGGATTGGACAGATCTTGTTCATAGCTACGCCATTCGCCACGTACCAACCGCAAGGTTCCGAAACGCAACACGACAGATTCCCGGAACCCGGTCATATACATACGCATGAAACGGATCGTCTTGAAGTCATTGATAGCCCCGACACGGCGTTGGTATTTCTTGACAGGGATCTTGAACTGATACCAGGTGACGCTCTCCTTCTGACCGTTAGCCAGACGAACCGTACTCGTACGCTTGTCTGCTATGAAGTTCTCGCCGACAATAGTATCCTTAGGTGTGATTGCTACCTTATATTCGAAATACTTCTCGTTCTCATTCAGCGTATTGTCCTGGTTGAGGTCTTCCACGTCCGGTATGGTCTTGGAAGAGGTACTGTAACGCTCTTCCGAATCGTTGATGTCTTTCGAGTTTCCTTCCGTACCGTTATAGCGTTTGTAGCGGGTCAGGATGTCGACCTCATTCGCATCGTAATCAGAACCGCGGAAGTAGTGGAACTTATCGCCGGCGGGGTCGAAGAACGGGGATAGCTTCAACGGGTCGTTTTCCATGTTAGCGATCGTCTCCGCACTCAACTTCTGGCGCAACTTATCCAGATACTCCTGATAGGTAGGGTAGGCCAGCTCTTCGTCCGACGACAGACCGTTCAGACCGACATCCTGCAACAGACGTGCGCCCGCTGTATTATCGAAGGCATAAACCGTACTCTGCTGGTTAGGCACCTTTCCCCAGACGGTAAAATCCACCTTGGTCGTATCTCCGTCGATCGGAAGCCCGTTCTCAAAGAACTTCTTCTCATCTTTCAATATATCTTCGGATATCTCACCCAGGTTGAAGTACAGTTCGCCACCCGGTGCCTGGCGGTTGTCGATAAACGGGTCGAGCATCCAGAACTCGATATACTCTACGTTCGCCGTCTCGAAATCACTCTGGTCTATCTTACGCATCATACCGCCGAAGCGCTTTTCAGGGTTCTGCAATGTCCCGTCCGGATTGATGTTGTCGGCATCCAGGTTGTACGGGCCGCGCTCTTTCGGGTAATAAGCCAGGTTCAGGACATTCAGCGTATTGCTTTCGCTGATGGTCTGCTGCCGTTCGGGAAACAGCTCGCTTGTCTCTACGGCACGAACATAATGGTTGGACAGATCTTCCTTGGTTATATGCTTCGGGCGCAAAGATGAATTCTGCCGTGTGAACAATCCGTCGATCGTATACCAGGCCAGCAAGGCACGGCTTTTTCCATAGTCGATGTTATTAACCAGGCCGGCTTCGGGGAACATCATCGGTACAGCGTCGTCAAAAGGAACGCTTGACAGCTGCCAGGGATAAGGGTCTGAGAGGTCGAAGCTGCTCTGTGTCGACTCGAAGTCGTCCAGGTAGGAGTAGCCGCCCGTATTCTTATTCTCATAATGCCCGGCAATCAGGTGTGCAAACTCGGCGTTGAACGCGATCTGGCTGGGCTTGCTCAGGTTCAGCAGCGGCAGTTTGTCAAACATATTGGTCAGCCACTGGCTTTCCCCCTTATAGGCCATGTTCACACCCCACAGTGTATTCTTGATTGCCTCGTCGCCCATAGCCGTTTTGGTGGTAAGCGGCATCTCGGACATGTGCATGATGGTGGCGCCTAATGTCAGGTTCGGGCTGAACTGGTAGTTCAGATCCAGTCCCATCATGGTCTTGCGCTGCATATTATAGGCCGTCTGGTTTTCCAGCGACACACTGACCGGCGTACCGGCAGAAATAATGCTTTCGTTCAGGATCGTAACGACGCCCGACGTATAGTCGACCGTATAGTCCACGTTTTCCGTCAGTATGGCACCTCCCGCCGTCACCTTGACCGAACCGCGCGCCACGTTGGAGGCCCCCAACTGTATCTCCGCACCCGAAGAGGCTTTGTATTCACCCTGCAGGCGGAACTTATTCTTCTCCGCAATCTGGCGGGCAACGGTAAGCGTCGAGTCGTATAGCTCCTGGAATACATACTTGTCTGCAATGGCATCGTTGTTAATCTTCTTCCTCAGGTAAGAACCGAAAGGCTCCACGCAGGGGAAGATGATCTTCCCATTCTCGGACAAGACCGTATAGCCGTCTATGAAGTCGAATATACCGTCCGGATGCCGTTCATTGTTGGAGTCGAGGTTATCCAGGTTCAAGACCCTGAGCAGGATCTGGTTGGCAATCGCCCCCTCCGGCAGGTAGTTCACGTATGTACCGGTCGTGTCGCTCTGGTACGTGACATTCAGCCGGAACTTCTCTTTCTGCACGGAATAGGCCCCCAACGAATAGACGTTCTTCATCATCAGGTCCCAGAACGGCAAACCTGGCGACATGGCCGTCCCCTTCAACAACTTCACATAGAGGCAGGAGTTTGTCGAAGCGGGGTTGTCCGTCGAGAACTCACCGACCTGGTATGTCTGTCCGTCCGAATAGGTAAAGTTGTAAGCCACACCCAGCACCTCGTCCGCCTGCAACTGCGTCTTCAGGGAGATATACCCCAACTGCGTGTTCAACGTATACTCCGACGGGTCCAGCAGGCGGGCGCTTTCGACCTTCTCATACTCCGTGCCGTTCACAAAGGTTCCGCTGATCGCCTGGTTCACGGTGCTGATGTCGCGGGCACCGGTGAACTGCTGGTTCAGGATGCCGTACAACGTGTTACTGTTATTATAAGGTATGGACAGAGCACCGTTAGGGCTGACCATGGATGAGTTATAGATATGATCGTGCTCGGCCAGGTCGGAGAAGGCGACGATGTTACGCGACTGGTCGTAATTGCTCCGCTTGTTGGTGATCCAGACCTCCACCTTGCTGATCTTGACAGGCGAAGAGATTGACGGCAGGTTCTTGACCGCATCGTCATACCGGTCGCGGAAGTAGTGGGAGAGGAAGAAGTGGCGGTTCTCGTCGTACTGGTCGATCGTCAGCTCGAAAGGCTTTGTCTGCACGCCCCCTTTGGAGCTGACCGTCTTCGATTCCGATTCCTGTTGGGCGAACAAGGTGTTGACCCGCAGCTTCCCGAACTGAAGGTCGGCCTTCATACCGAACAGCGCCGCCCCGCCGTTGATCAGCGAGTTGCTGGTCGTCATGCTGACGTTACCGGCTTCCAATGATTTGATGATTTCGTCCTCTTCACCGGTATAGGCGAGTTTCAGCTTCTTGGAGTCGAAGTCGAAGGAGGTTTCGGTATTATAGTTCATATCGAAATTCACCTTGCTTCCGACCGAAGCCTGCACGTTGAGCTGCACGCTCTCGTCGAAGTTGAAGAACGTACGGTTACGCGCCCTCTCAGGCAACGACGGGTTCTTGGTCTTGTTTTGCTTCAGGCCCATCTCCACCTCGGCCGATCCCTGTGTCTTCACCCTCACGCCGCCCGGCCCGAAGATACGCTCGGCCGCACCGATGTTGAACTGCATATCGGTGATGTTGAACTGCTTGTTCGCCTCCTTCTGGAACTCTTCTTCGTTCTTCTGGCGGTAGTATGATTGCAGGGATTTCTGGAAACTGTAGTCCTGATATTCTTCGGGTGTCAATGAGAAAGGCGTGGTCAGGTCCGTATCGCCCAGCTTGGTGCGCACGACGTATGTCCCCGTCCGGAGGTCATACTCGATGGTCGTCTTGACGTTGTCCGGCGTCTTGAGGTCGGCGGGCGATTGCTTGCCGATCTCCTTGTATTCCTCAGGGATTGTCTTGGCTATCGGGAAACGGGTCTGCACCTTCGGCACCGTGTCGTCAGGCGCCGTCAGCGGTTCCACCTCCGGCAACAAAGCCGTGTAGGCATTGAAGTCCGCATTCAACGAATACAGCCCCACGCCAAACAGCAGAATTGTTATCCAGAGTATATATTTTAGTGTCCTTCTCATTTTTAATTGATAATGGGTTGACCCAATAATCATTTATTGCCCCTTCCGTGTCATTGCGGGCTGTGTCAAAAGTCCTATTTATAGCGTCTGTGTCCTGGCGGGCTTGACCCGCCATCTCATCCTAATCACTGTAAATCAGTTTAGTATGAGGTTGCGGGTCAAGCCCGCAATGACACGCTAAAGCGTTAGAACTTACTTTTGACCCATCCCGCCAGGACAGGGACAGTCTATTCCTAAAGCATTCGTAATGCCGTTTTTATTACTTGTTCAACAGCTAAGGCCGGTGAGCCTTTCAGGATCGTATTGACCGCCTTTTGCGAAGCTGCCTTCTGGAAGCCCAGCATCACCAGTGCGGCGACAGCCTCTTCCGAGACGGCACTGCCGGCCAGTGCAGACGAAGTCCCTTTTGCGCCCCCCATTCCCTCGATCGGTTTCACCTTGTTCTTCAGATCGACGAGGATGCGCTGGGCCGTCTTCAGCCCGATGCCTTTGACGGCGGTCAGGGCCGTCTCGTTCTTGTCGGCTATCACCCGCACCAGTTCGGCAGGCGAGAGCGACGACAGGATCATCCGCGCCGTATTGGGGCCTACCCCCGAGACGGAGGTAAGCATCAGAAACAGTTCCCGTTCCTCCCGTCCGGCAAAGCCGAAGAGCAGGTGGGCATCTTCACGTATCACTTCGTACACGTAAATCTTCCCCGTCGGTTTCCCGTTAAAAAAGCTATATGTATTCAGGGAAATATTGAGTTCATAGCCTATCCCGGCACATTCCATCACGATCCGGGCCGGCGTCAGCTCTACTATTTCCCCCTTGATATATTCAATCATCTTATGTTACATCTTATTAATGATTCGTACCTATTATAACGCAAAAATACACAAAAGCGTATATATGGGGAGGTGAAAAATTGCCCTTCTTCGCAAAAAGGGCAAAAACGCCCAAATCGCTATCCTCATTATCAAGAACTTACAAATCCGGAACAGGGTGCAAAATCAGGTAGGATAAATAAGGGGAAATCCTTTATTGATGAGGGTTTGAAGGCTGTTTTAAAATGACTAATCAAAACGTACGTTTATTTTAGTCATTTGCAAAGGTAATGGATTTAGTCATATTTCAAAATAATATGGAGGGGTAAAATTATTATTATCCATTAATTTACATCTGCTCTATGTGATATTATCCTATTTTGTTCAACCCATGAATTATAGCTAAAAAAATGACTAAAATAAACGTACGTTTTCATTAGTCATTTCATAGAATCGACTATTTCAAATACTCATTTAAAACAAAAACTATCATGGCAAAAAAAGTAAAGCCAGGCAAACTCAGGGGGCAGACGAACCTGAATAACCTGACTACCGATGAAAACGATTACACGCTCAGTATAATCGGAGGTATGACCTATTCTCTGGACGATTTGGCACAGTTAGTCGTACAGGGAGGAAACACGACACAGCGCAAGGAGCAACTGCTCGAAAGCTTCCTCCTGGTTGCAGAAAAAGGTGTCGAGATGGGCTTGCAGGGCAACAACATCAACTTCGACCTCTTCACCCTCCGCTTCGGCGTGAAGGGCGTCTTTAACTCCGCTAACGAACCGTTCACACGGCCCAAGCACGAGGTCACCGCCTCGATGGCAGTAGGTCCCGACGTCCGCAAAGCGATGCAGGAAACAATGGTCGAAAACATGGGCCCGGCTCAACACTACGCCCAAATGGACACCATCATCAACACCGTCAACGGCGAAGTGAACCGGAGCGTCACCTCCGGACAAGTGCTCGAAGTGAAAGGCGTCAACCTCCCGCTTAAGGGCGCCGACCCCTCGGTCGGCATCTATATCCAGGAGGTGGGTGCTGCCGACGAAACCCGCATCAAGGCCACCGTCATCCTCAACAACGAGCCGAAGCGCCTCATGTTTATGGTGCCCGCCGGGTTGAAGATCGGTAGTATGTATCAGTTGGTACATATCACGCAGGCAAGTGCGGGAACAAGCTCTACGCAGTTGTTGAAATCTCCACGTATCGAGTTTGGCAGCAAGCAGTTGAAGTGCACCGACGGTACTCCTCTCCCGGAAGAAGGAGAAGAGGAACGTCCGGGCGAATTATAGATAGTATCCTATCTGCGTCTGTGGATAGGGTACCATTTAACTACACGGATAGGATATTATCTGAACTCGTAGATAGAGTATCATCTAAATGTTTAGATACACTCTTATCTATTAAATCATAGATAATTAATGTATATGAAAACAACAATAAACAAGATTAAAACACTTCGCAAGGCGATGATGCTTTTGACTTCGATTGCCTTTTTTTGTGTGCAGGCGGGGGCACAAGGGGCAAATGGACGGCTTAACATCAATGATGGTTGTATTACAATTACTGATGCAGGATATAAACAAGGTAACGATATCGATATAACCCCATATACCGGTGCATATACCATAACTCAAACGGATGTTGATAACAGTACCAGTGATTCGATCCAGATAGTGAGCAGTCCCACAGGTGGTACTGATATTACTTTAGAAGGGGTGAATATTAAGATTGAGGAAGAAAGATTATCCCCTATCTCTTTATCAGCAGGCGCAAATGTGAATTTGACGTTGGGAGAGAAGGATAATAAACTGATTTCTGATGCTCCCGGAGTGCGTGTTCCGCCGGGTGCGACTCTGACGATTAAAGGAAATGGGAAATTGGATATTGAAGGTCTAAGTAATGGCGGTGCTTGTATTGGTGGAGATAGGGATGAGAACTGTGGCAAAGTAACGATTGAAAGCGGAACTTTATTGCTACAGTCTAATGGATATGGAGCCGGTATCGGAGTTGGTAATGGTAGTCAGGAAAAAAATGCAGGTGAAATAATAATCAACGGAGGTTACGTTGAAGTAAAAGGAGCTAGTGGTGGAGGTGCAGCGGGCATCGGTGGAGGCGGAAATGGCGGAAATAATGGAGGTTATGGCGGTACGATCACGATCAACGGAGGAACCGTGATTGCCGAAGGTTCTGGCGAGGGTGCCGGCATTGGTGGTGGAAAAAATGGTGAAGGCGGACAAATTACCATTACCGGAGGGACAGTAGTGGCTATCGGAGGTGATTTTTATGGCTATTATAGTGGTTCCGGCATCGGTCCTGGTCAAAGCGGCAGTACAGCTACGGTAAGCATAACCGGAGGAGTGGTGACGGCCACAGGGAAAGGAAGCATGAAAGGCATAGGAGGAACGGCTACGATAACCGGCGATCCTGTTATTATCGCAAATAGTATAGATCAAACCAATAAGGGCACTTGGCAGGGTATTATCGTAGAAGGTAATGCTGGGCAGGTCTATGGCGATCAGACCCTCACGTCTAACTTCAAGATCGGTAAAGATACGACACTGACAATTCCTGCGGGAACGACTTTAACCTTGAATACGGGTGTCTACCTGACTAATATCGGTACACTTACGAATAGCGGGACATTGACCAACAACGGGACGATCCGGACCGCTGGGACGATAAGCGAAAGAAGCAAGTTGACAGGCACGATAATTGATCTGGTACTTTTAGAGAACAACATGATAGAGGCTATCGACGATCAGATCTATACCGGTTCAGCGATCGAACCGGCGATTATTCTTAATTCATATACCGAAATTACGGATTACACCATCTCATGCAGTGACAACATCAATGCCGGAACAGGGACGGTTACGGTTACTCCGGCCGAACTGGGTGCATTATATGGGGATCCGGTAGCGGTAACTTTCAGTATCAAGCCGGCAGAACTGACTGTCACCCCAAAGTCCGGTCAAATTCTCTATAGAGGAGAGCCGATCTTGTACGATTATAGAGGAGCGTTGGTAGGAGACAATCCTTCGTTGACGGGTGCACTGGCTCTGACAGGAAGTGGCGCCACTTGGACAATAGAGATAGGAACACTGGCTTCGGACGACAATAACTATGTGCCAGTGTTGGACCTTACGAATGTTGCTTTCACCTATATCGATCAAGACCCCGCATCTGTGGATGTGATTTTGACTCCGGACGGTAATGACGGTTGGCATAAGAGCAAGATCATCTTTAAGGCAGAGAACTTCGAAGCAGCCCTGACCGGCAGCACCGAGTTGAAGTCTGCTCCCGTCTATGGCGAGAGTTTCTCCTGGGACACCGATGGCAGCTACACCATTGCTTACAACTTGCGCCGTACGACGACACAGTCTGTGTATGGAAAGACGGCAACTGTGAAGCTCGATAAGACCGCTCCGGTACTTACCGCCCGAGTCAACAATCTGGCATACACGCTCACCTTCAGTGATGCAACCAGCGGCATCAAGACATTGGAAATCGATGGAGTAGCCATCTCCCTCGCCTCCGGTGCTACCACCTATAGCGGTACAGGCCCCTCCGGAACCCATACCGCTGTCGTTACCGATGTGGCTGGCAACCAAACGAGCATTCAGTTAGTGTTGGGGGCGTATGTCCCGCCTGTCAGTAGCTATTATACCGTCACCCTGCCCGAAGTCGAAGGGGCGACCCTGAGCCAGCGGCCGGGCGGCCACACGGTAGAGGAAGGCTACGACTTCTCGTTCACCCTGACGCTCGACGCCGCCTACGACCAGTCCGTCCCCGTCGTCACCACCAGCCGTGGCGAGACGCTCACGCCGGACATCGTCGGGCGCTATCGGATACGGAACGTAGAGGAAGACATCACCGTCAGCATCACCGGAATCTTCCCCAACGACGACCCGACGGCCAATGCCGCCATCGCCGGCGAAGTGCAGGTAAAAGCAATAGGCTCTGTCTTATATATATACACGCCCAACGAAGTGCCCGTCTCCATCTTTACCCTTACCGGCATCCTGCTCAAACAGCAGCGCACCGCGGGCAGCACGGAGCACAGCCTCCCGGCAGGGATGTATCTCATCCGGGTGGAAGGCAGGACGTATAAGGTGGTGATCAGGTAGAGGATGATTTATCGGTGTGTTTATATCGACCGATGGTAACTCCTTCCCCTCTCGAGAGGGGGCAGGGGGTGTGTGAATTTTCATTGATAGACAGAAAGATAACACACCCCTTATCCCCTCTCGAGAGGGGAAACAGATACTCCCGACGCTATATCACAAATACGATACTCACCGATAAATCATCATTTGTTCTTATGTTCTTTTGTCCGACCCTTTCCATGTCACCCAAGAACTCTGGAATCATATCCATGAGATCGAACAGGGACCGTTTATAACCGTCAGGCTCTACCTCCGGCCTAAGCTGGTGAGCGTTAAGCGCAGTGACCGCAGTGAGCGTCCGCTGTAGGGGTCGTTCGCGAACGACCCTTACGACGCGACAGCGAACGAAGGGAACGGAGTAGCGAAGCAGGTTCGGCCTTGACCTTTTGGTTACTTTTGGGTCAAGTCAAAAGTAACAGTGATTATTGTTTCCAGAATCCCGGCAACAGAATCGTCAGCACCGTAAATATCTCCAGACGGCCTACCATCATCAGGAATGATAGGAACCATTTCGATACCGTCGGGACATCGGCATAGTTACCGACGGGCCCCAAGCTACCAAGTCCCGGGCCGACATTGCTGATAGAGGAGATTGTCGCCCCGATGGTCTCTTCGAAGCCCATACCGTCGAGCATCAGCACCATACAGCTGAGGAAGACCAGGGCAATATAGGCAAAGGCAAAAGCCAGGACCCGGTGGACGATATCGCCGGAAATAGCATGTCCGTTCATCCGCACCGGGATAATCGCATGGGGATGCGTCTGTTTCTTGAACTCATTGAAGAGGTTCTTGGCCAGGATCACGAAACGCCCCATCTTCAATCCCCCGCAGGTAGACCCTGCACAACCGCAGACCACCATAAGGACCAGCGCCAGCAACCAGAAGAACGGTCCCCAGGGGATATAGTCAGCCGTTGCGAATCCACAGGTGGACACCAGCGTCACGACCTGGAAGATGGATTCCCGAAAAGCTGTGCCGAAATCATCCACGATCCCCCTGTACATCACCCAGGCAACCGTCATGGCCGTGATGATCAGTACGAACCAGAAGAACCAACGCATCTCCTCGTCTTTGAACAGCCGCTTGGGGTTGCCGTTGAAGAAGAAGTAAATCAGTGTGATGTTGGTCGCCCCGATAAACATGAAGGCGGTTATGACATATTCGATATAGGCGGAATCCCAATAGGCTATACTGGCGTTCTTGGTCGAATATCCACCTGTCGAGATACAGGTGAGTGCATGGTTGACCGCATCGTACAAGTTCATCGGCCCAGCCCACAACAAACCGATCAGGACGATCGTCAGGAACAGGTAGACACCCCAAAGGCGCTTGGCAACCTGTGTCACACGTGGCCGGAAGCGTTCGTGGGTGATACCCGGTGTCTCGGCGTTGAACATCTGTGTGGCGCCCCCGCCGATGATAGGCATCAGGGCGACGGTGAAGACAATCATGCCGATACCGCCCTGCCACTGTGTGAGGCTTCGCCAGAAGAGGATGCCGTGGGGGAGCGATTCGATGTCGGTAAGTATGGTAGAGCCTGTCGTGGTGAAGCCGGACATGGTCTCGAAATAGGCATCTGTCACGTTGTCTATATAACCGCCCAGATAGAAGGGCAGCATTCCTAACAGTGAGAAAAGTGCCCACGTCAGGCTCACGGTCAACATCCCTTCGCGGCGTCCGGCGGTATGCTCGTTGGCCTTCAGGCCGATCAGGGTGAAAAGGATTCCCGTCCCGAACATGATGCCGCTCGATTGCAGGAGCGGGTAGAAGTCGCTGCCTTTATACAGGAAAGCGACTGCCGTAGCTGCCAGCATAAACAATGTTTCGAGGATGAACATCATCCCCAGCATCTTGACTATAAAACGTATATTCAGCATATTAATTAAAGTAGTCCTCCAATTTGCGCATAGCCGTATCCAAGCAGAAGACGACGACGTGGTCGTAGGCCTGGATCTGTGTATCTCCTTTAATCATCATCGGCTCGCCGTCGCGGATCAGTCCTCCTAAGGTCATGTCTTTGGGCAGGTTCAGGTCCTTGACCTGTTTGCGGGTGATGCGGGAGTCGGGGCGGGCCACGAGTTCCGCCACATCGGCGTTGGCAAATGTAAGGCATTTTACGTTCGAGACGTCCGCATCCAGCAGGAACTGGTAGATATAGCTGGCGGCAATCAGCTTCTTGTTGATGACCGAACCGATATCCATACTCTCTGCCAGGGGGATGTAATCTATATTCTCAATCTTGGCAATCGTCTTGAATACGCCGGCGCGTTTGGCGGCGAGACAGGCCAGGATGTTTGTACTCGAGTTCTCCGTCAGGGCGATGAATGCCTGCGCATCCTTGATGCCTTCCTGCATCAGCAGGTCGGTGTCGCGTCCGTCTCCGTTGATGATCAGTACGTTTCCGGGGACGACTTCCGCTATGCGGTGGCTCTTTTCCTTATTGGTCTCGATTACCTTTACACGGATATTGTTGGGCAGGTATTGGCTGGCGCGGATGGCGATGCGGCTACCTCCCATAATAATGACCTTCTTAACCTCCGGGTCGCGCTTGCCGGCATGCAGCCTGACATCCTCGATATGGCCTTTGGTCGTAGTAAAGAAAACGATGTCGCCGGACTCTATCCGGTCCGTACCGCGGGGGATGATTGTTTCGTTCTGCCGCTTGATTGCAACAATATGATAGAGCTTCTGTTCGTTCAGCAGTTCATGCAGGAACTTGTTCACAAGCCGGGAGTTATCACGCACCTTGACACCTATCAGGATCAGGGCGCCGCCGAACAGTTCCCAGTACTGGCGGGCCCACGGACGCTTGACGGCTGTCACGATCTCACGGGCAGCCAACATCTCGGGGTAGATCATGGAGTTGATCCCCATTTTCTCAAACAGTTCCTTATTCTTGGGCAAGAGATACTCGTAGTTATTGATGCGTGTCAGTGTCTTACGGGCACCTAATTTGGAGGCCAGGATACTGGCTGCTACATTGGTCGTTTCTTCTGGCGTAACACTGACAAAGAGGTCCGCCTTCCTGATACCGGCTTCTTCCAGGTCCCGGATAGATGTCGGATTCCCGACCATAGGCAGGATCTCCATGCTTGAATTGGTGAAATTCAAACGTTCCTCATTCGGGTCCATCAGGATAATGTCCTGCTTTTCCTGTGATAACATCTTTGCCAGGTGGGTTCCTACTTCACCGGCTCCGGCTATAATAATTTTCATTTTATATAGTGATTAATGTATGAGGAGTTGCTTTCCCCCTGATAACCATCTTCTTTATTTCATCTGCGATGCTTTGGGCATCCATGCCACATAGTTTGTACTGTTCGGGTATCGGGCCGTGTTCGATAAATTCATCCGGCACACCGATCCTCTTCACGTGCGGAGTATAGCCATTATCCGCCATAAACTCCAGGACAGCACTGCCAAGCCCGCCTTTGACAACACCGTTCTCGACGGTGATGACACGATCGAACTTCTTGCCGACTTCATGCAACAGGTCTTCGTCTATCGGTTTCAGATATATCATATCGTAGTGGGCGACCGACAGACCTTCGCCCTCAACCATCTTTATTGCCTTTATCACCTCGTTTCCGATAGGACCGAGCGAAAGGATCGCTATGTCATTCCCCTCGCGGAGTTTTTTCCCTTTTCCGATCGGAAGGACATGCATTTCATTCCTCCAGTCAGCCATCTCGCCTTTACCCCGGGGGTAACGGATGACGAACGGGCCATTGCTCTCCTTATATCCGGTGTACATCAGATTACGCAAATCCAGTTCATTCAATGGAGACGAGATAATCAGGTTCGGAACCGGACGCAAGTAGGCCAGGTCGAACACGCCGTGATGGGTAGCCCCGTCTTCACCGACCAGGCCGGCACGGTCCAGGCAAATCACCATGTGCAGGTTCTGCAGGGCAACGTCGTGTATCACCATATCGTAGGCCCGCTGCATGAAAGAGGAATATATGTTACAGAAAGGGATCATTCCCTCTTTGGCAAGTCCGGCTGAGAATGTAACCGCATGGCCTTCTGCAATACCGACATCAAAGGCACGCTTGGGGAATGCTTTCATCATGTATGTCATGGAACAGCCGGTAGGCATGGCGGGAGTGATCCCAACGATTCGTTCGTCCTGTTCCGCCAGCTCGACGAGGGTATGCCCGAAGACATCCTGATAGAGTTGAGGCTCATTCAGTTTGTGGACGATGATCCGCTCGCCCGTTTCCTTATTAAAGAGACCGGGGGCATGCCATTCTGTTGCCGATTCCTCGGCAGGCTTGAAGCCTTTGCCTTTCTTTGTCTTGATATGCAACAGCTTGGGGCCTTGCATATCTTTTATATCATTCAATATTTTAGTCAGATATCCGACATCATGTCCGTCGATAGGGCCAAAGTAACGGATGCTGAACCCTTCAAACAAATTATGCTGTTGCGTGAGCAATGCCTTCAGGCTGTTATTAAAACGAAGGATATTCTCCCGCCGGTCATTATTGATCAGTTTCATCTTGCGCAAACCGCGATAGACGTCGTAGCGCATCTTATTGTATGCCTGGCTGGTCGTGATATCGACCAGATATTGGCTCAAGCCGCCGACAGCGCGGTCTATCGCCATATCATTATCATTCAGGATAATCAGCAGGTTGTTAGGATTGGCCGATGCATTGTTCAGCCCCTCGAATGCCAACCCACCGGTCATGGCTCCGTCCCCGATTACTGCAATCACATGTCTGTTCACTTCTTCTTTCAGTGCCGAAGCAACCGACATCCCCATCGCTGCCGAAATAGAGTTCGAGGCATGCCCGGCAATAAACGCATCATACGGGCTTTCCTGCGGGTTAGGGAAACCGCTGATTCCTTTAAACTTCCGTAATGTATGGAATGCTTCCCGGCGTCCGGTCAGTATTTTGTGTCCATAAGCCTGATGCCCTACGTCCCAGACTATACGGTCGTAAGGGGTATTAAATACATAATGTAAAGCAACTGTCAGTTCGACTGTACCGAGGCTTGCCCCCAAATGTCCGGGGGTTTCAGAGAGTATATCTATTATATATTGACGCAACTCTGCACATACCTCTTCCAGTTTATCGGGGGACAATTTCCGCAAATCCTCCGGGTAATCAATGGAACTTAATATGTGTTCATCCTTGCATTCTGTCATAATCGCTGTAATTTTGTGGCAAATGTAAAGAATTAACGGGAGATAAAATAGTTTTAGTATGTCATTCTTTAGCAGTATGACACAATTAAATCATATCTTCCATTCTTTTATACCCCAATAATACAGAGCTACTCCGAATCAGTCCTATTTATTGATATACCCCGAATGCTAAGGCTGGTTGTCGTCTATCGTGACAGAAACAGTTGCCTGTGAGGAGCGGAACTTTTCCTGGTTATATGGATAATGCAGGCCTTTAATGTCGTATATAACAGTCGCTTTACCTTTATATCCTTTTTCAGGGAAAAACATAAGCTCTTTTGTCCCTTCATTGTATATCCATCGCCCTTCGCCAGGTACTGTGTGTTCAAACACATTACTGCCCAGGCATTCGTATTCATTTTTCCAGAACCTGAAACTGCTGGGATCCAGGAATTCCTTGTCTCCGATCGGAGTGCTGTTCCCTTCGTTATAATATCCCAGGTCATTATCTAAAGGACGTATGACAACTGGCCCCCGACGGTGACTTTTTATATCGTCGTGCGCTGTATTGGCCCCGTATAAAGGAGTAATACGAAGGTTCTTGATTACATTGGTGTAGCTAAGATCCGTACCGGTCGAAGCTGTAAAGCCGATCACCAATTGTTCGGGCGTGTTAACCGTGTATGTGATAACAGGAGGGTTAAGCGGAACTGTGGGCCGCATGTAATTATCTACCGAACTCGGCAAACCATTTTCTAAGTAAGTGATCGTAGCCGGGAAGGTAAAGTTTTCTATTACAGTCGTCAAATTGTTTCCATGTTGTATGGCAACCGATATTTTGAAACCTCCCACAGAACTATTGGAATTAGCCTCAAGCAGAATGACTGCTTTTCGGTATGCTGTTTCATCAGGACTGTTGAACTTGCTGTTCCCTGCAATGTCAAAAGCCTTGGGTATTGCAGGAAAAAGAAGGTTATTGTTTGAACTTGACCTTGGATTGTAATTCCCGCTTTTTGTATCCAAGACGAAAGCTGCATTATTTACCATACTGGAAGTATTGGTATTTCTTGTAGCTAATACCGGGTAGCCCCATTCTCTATCATCCAATACGTAACTTAGCGTACCTGAATATTCAGTTCGCGTGTAGTAACCGGCTGCCCCTCTGATTGTGATGTTGCTGGCTGTATTATATATAGGATCTTTTGCATTGGAGGTTATATTTCTATTATAATAGGGTATCCCGTTTCTCAGTTCATCTCCTTCCATACGGAGGACTTTGAAATGTTTTTGATCCAGGGCAATTGCCAGATACCCTCCGGGAACACCTTTTATCCGCTCGGATCTGAAATCTTTTATGGTCCATCTATGGGTATAACCGAAACCTGCTCCTTCAGCACCAAACTCCAATTCGTTTTTCTTTTTGGCATCAATAAGAAACATCGTAATGCCATCGGTGAGACCAACCGTGGAACCTGGACTCGGATACATCATATATTCAAATTCTATTTTTAATCCATCGCTTGTCGAAAAGGGATGGTTAGGGAGATAGAATGCCCCGACTTCACTTTTCTTACTGGTAAGTTGTAGACCCAGTTCATTGACTAATTTAGCTTTATTACTTCTGTCTACATCCCTTCTTGCTGTCGGATTATTTGGTTTGGGCTTTTCTACGTTATCCATTCTTCCATCCAGGAAGGAGCGGAAGAATGGAAAATTTCCTGTTCCCGTTTGTGCCGATACCGTTGATAGCATCAACGATAAGGCTGCAATAATCAAGTTATATCTCTTTCTCATGGTGTGAATGTATCTAAAAATTCATAATCTCTGATACAGCGGACCGGAAAGGCGTATGAGCGGTCGGCATCATAAAACATAGCTCCGTTTCGATGCAAAAAAAGATAATTGACGGTGATTGCATCGTAAGGAGTCGAAGACCAATAATAACCGTAAGCTCCGGCATGTACAGCATCGCCGTTACCATCCGGGTATCGTAATCCGGATGCTGGTAGGAAGACTGCTCCGACTGCGGGTTTGTTTATCGGCATAGAGTTGCTTGCTCTAAAGCCCAGCATTACACCACTGTTGTGGGCATATTTCCCATCTTTATTCTCTTTCGTGAATGGATCATAGATATTTGTGACGTCTTTAAAATCACCGATACCAGGTATCCGTTGCTGGTTAGTCAGCGTCTCATTATACAGTAACTGCAATTCATAATAAGTCGGCATACGCCATTTGTGTCCTCCCGCCCAGCCGGGCCGGCTTGCTATATAACGGCATACATCGCCGATACCTTTGCTGACATCGAAGCCTATATTATTATTATACGTTTTAAACGCGTCCACATCGTCTCCTCCTATGGAAGAAGTGAAATTGAAATTTTGATGCGCATAAGGAATCCGGTCCCATCCTTCCAGTTCTCCTCCCCAGTTTTCAGGCGACAGATTTGTAGGATTGAAAACACAGTGGAATCTGGGATTATAAGGATTGCCCACCGGAGCGAGTCCTAAAAGTGATCCCCATTTGAAAAACAGCCCTTGTATATTAGACGGAAATGAATAATTGTCTGCTTCGGAAACGGCAAATGTAATTCCTCCGGAAGGTGAGGCGAGCACATTACTGCGTGCAAACAGTTCGGCCATTGTTACTCTCCGTATATCGAGGGTGTCTCGAAGTCGTCCGGCTGTAAAAATGATCCGTCCAATCGCCTCCTTGTTATTTTGTGGAGGACTTGGAAGAGGTGTTACACGAAAATTTAAGCCTGTATAGTTGATGTCCTGTCCGTTGGTGATTGTAGAACCATTAGTAAACGTCAACCATGGAGAGTTATCCGGTTTGATGATTTCCGCAGACCAGTTACCCTGGTAATCCGAGCTCACCTTGTGCCAGATATCTTTACCTGCGTTCCAAGGAACGTTGAGAGTTTTTCCTTCGGTTCCCATAAAATATTGTCCGTCGTAAACAATATTATTTATTCCCGCCATGTCCACAACCAGAGTGGATGTTTTCAGGTTCGATAGTACGGACGAGGCTTTAATTGCTTCATTGAAAGATGTGTAACCAACACCTTCGGCAGCCGTAATCGTTACGACATATTTATGGTTGCGATATAGCGGCACATTATCTCCCCGAAAAACATCAAGACCACTCTCATGCTTTTCTTTGTCGGATGTGAAATTAACTCGATAGTAATAGGTTCTTCCTTCATAAATGCCTTGCAAAATGAGGCATACGCCTCCCTCAGATGTCGATTTGGGCACTTCGTAAGTATATATTTGCCCTTCCAGAAGCGATCCGGGTGCATTTGGCATTTGTGAGTACGTGTACATCATTGCTTCTTCCTGCGTTCCTTTCGGCTTATCGATGCCAGGAGGAATCTTCGGATCCCGATTTCTTGAATAAGGATAGGCTTCGTCCATTTCGTGTAATATATCTCCGGTCGATTCGTTCCATGCCGGGGCGATATATCCGCCGGTCAGGTAATTGGCCAGGTAGATTTTCTCCAGTTTAAAAATACTTTCGTTTACATTGTTTTGTACATCGATACGTGCCAGCATACGTTTCATTTCTATGCCGTCAATTGTCATACCTTGGGATATGCCGTTGACCCATATTTCTCCATACATAGGTATCGGAGTGAAGTTAGAGGAGGAAGAAACGTTCCATTTATAGGAGCCTTGCGCATTTTTGTTTGTTTTGAATATCAATCTTTTCAAGAGATCCTTCTTTCCGTTGATTGGCCCTGTTACGAGTGCGCTTTCTACTTCTTTATGAGCATTGGCTATCAATAGGACAGAGCTAGCATCGCTGTAGTCTTCATATTCTCCCAAAGTTAATAGGAACTGTATTTTGTAATCTTTTTCCGATACATCTTGTGTGAATTTTTTTATGGTGACATGTTTGATTATTTGGCTGGGGGTGGAACTGTCGAATATAAACAGATCGATAACCTCCACATTCCTTTCCCATATTTTGTCCTCGTTGGAACGGGTCAGGGTAGGAATTTCCATATTGGGAATAGTCATTTTTATCACGACTTTATCCTTAGCAACGGAGGATGTGCCGCCACCAATAAGTTCTTCATCCACACATCCCATCATGCACAGCAATAGAATGGTGGTGACAATTAACCTTATTAAGATGTTGTATTGTTTCATACTATCTTATATATTTATTCTAAATTGTTTTAGCAGCTGACCTTGACCTATTTTGTCAAGGTCCCCCTCTTTGTCTTGATTGTTGCGTAACAGCTTTATTCCGGCTATTAGCAAAAGACTCCTCGTACTCGCATAGAACTTTAGTTTCCAGGTGCAAATATCCACTTTAAGGTAAGATAAAAAAAGACAACTTTATCCGATAAAAACAAAGCTTTTTGGATGTTTTGGGAAAAACGGGTACATAAACAGGGGAGGAAGATGCATAATAGGAGGTATAAAAAGCATGATACAGACAATATGGAGGAATAGTAATTCAAAATTGACAAAAAAGGAGTCAAATTTCGGAGTAAAGGACAATATTTGTTGTTATAAATAAAAAAAACTGAAATATCCTGTATTTCAGGGGCTTGCTGTGTTTTACTGCTTTTGTTAAGTGGTGCCACCAGAAAGTGAACGCTTTACGTACTATTATTGATAATCAACGACTTACCTTTCCTTTCATCGGGAAATCCACACGATTTAGCACACGATTATTTCTCATCGTTTTGCCTGTAATTTAACACGATTGTTGTTGCAAAAGTAGGAAAAGATATTGAATCTGTCTATTACTTGTCTGAAAAATTAAAGAAAAACTGAGTAATTATCCGATTTTATTTCTCTTATGCAGTAAAAATAGTGTATTTTAGAAATAAAATCTAATCATCCAGATTTATCCTATTATTCTCAAGGCATTCATAAAACATCTCCCTGACGTATTCCATAGTATCGTAATCGGGAACAATCTCTTTGTACTTATCGTATGATTTAAAGCGTACTTTTTCTCCTTCCCCATACTTGATAACTTTTCTCAGGAACTGGCTGAAATCCCATAGAGCCATATCATACTTGTCCACATTCAGCATCTTTTTCAATCGGTCTTCCGCATCAATGTTTTCCAAATTGAACGTTAAAGTTGCTTGTTGATTCAATAGATGAGACGACAACGATTCATCGACTATTTTGCTTATATCCGCTTTTAGTTTATCATCCATATTTATATTTCTTTATTTGTTATATGTCGGCATTTTATTTTGCCTTATTCCTGTCCCGAAACCGCCAGTTCCGAAATGTATATTTCTCATTTAATTATTCTGTAAGTGAATCTATAAATTCTCTAAATCATAAAATCGCCTCCTTAAATTATTCTTTTTTGGATTAAAACAGCACACCCTGCTTCGGCCGACTTGGATAAATATCAAAAGGATGAATCAATTGAACATCTATACCGCATTGTTTCAGAGCATTTACATGATTTTCAGCATCAGCTTCATTGTAATAGGAAACTTTCCATAAGCACTTCTTACTTACGTAGGTAGCAATAGTTTTGAAATAAGGAATATCGACCATAGATAGCGAATGTCCAATTATGATAATCTCATTTATAGAAGATAATTTTTTCCAAAATTTTTGATTGTCTTTTATTATTTTTTCAACAGGTTTCCGGCTATACTCTAAGAATGATCGCACTACAAGCTTTCCCTGTCCCTCTTGATTATCATCTACATCGTAATCCAGATTTGATTCACTCATATCATGTCCTAAAATAAGACTACAGCTTTCCACCTGAGAGTTTCCATGTATATAATTGACCTGATTGGGATGGATATGAAAGTGTCTTTCGAGCGTATTTGTGTAATTAAAAGAAATGAATAGGGAATCAAGGTCGATATCTGGATATTTTCTTGAAAGCGGAAGAAGATTCAAATTCTTTACCCAATCGAGCATATAGTTTTTTAATTGACAAAACACACCAATTGTATAATATTCAAGGATTGTCTCATAACTTTCAAGTGCATCTTCATCCCATCCGCCAGCACCTAAAGAACGCAGTATGTCGTGGATCAATTGAAATTCATCCAGCTCACTCAGATTTATTTCAAAGGCATGCCAGAATGTTCCAGTATAATTAAAATATTTTTCAATTATCCCAAAAACAAATGGATCTTTCTCTTTTACATACTCTCGAAAATCACAGTATGCAGAAGGCAGATGATGATAAAGGTCGAACCCATTTCCTATAATGTATAATTTCATATTGGAATTTTATTACTAAACAAGATTTATCCTAGAGTTTAATTGTTATTCTATAAGTGAATCTACAAATTCACCAAATCTCAAAATCTTTTCACTATTGGCTTTATTGAAAAGCAGGTGTTCAAAATCCTTTTGCTTCTTTTTCAAATCGACTATTTTCAGTAACTTGGCTGTCGCCTGTTTGAACTCTTGTAAGTTATGCACTCCACAACGCTTTGAAAGAAAATCGTAATCGGGTTTTGTCTGTGCTAATAAAAACATCAGATCGTAAAAATCACGTCCTTTTGCACGGGCTAACATGGCGGCAATTTTCATGCTGCACAATACGCCATCGGAAGGAACGGGAAAAGGGAAAAAAAATCCGCAACCCTTAACGTTTGTGATAACCGGAGGATAAATAATTCTTTGGTCTTGGCTCTCGACCTTTATCAAAAAGCGTTCTTCCTTATGTCCGCTCAATCCCAAATCGAATAACAGTTCAGGGAAATGGATATTCCGTCTGAATGCTGTTAGTTTCGGATTTTCCTTATCCTTCGCTTCTATCCGTAATCCTGAACGCTCTAAAAACTGGATTACGCTGTTTGTCATTTCAATAAACTCGTCTTTTGACAGGTCTTTACAGTCGAAATCCAAGTCTTCGGAGAACCGGTCTATCCCTTTTACCAAACGTAGGTTTGTTCCGCCGATAAAAGCCATCTTTTGGATACTTGGCGTAGAAGAAAGGTAATCCAAAATCATCAACTGCAAATACTCTTTCAGTATGTGCTTATCAAAACCCGAATTTCCACGGATTTGAACCGGAAAATAATTTCTTATCTGTTCAATCTGTATCATAAATCATAAGTCTTTAAAAGTAACTTTACCCGATGGTCAAGTGCCTTGCTTTGAAACTTGGCAGAGTACGTCATTAGTAAATCCTTGTTTAAATCATTGTGCAGGTAGTCTTCATCCAAACGTAGTTCTTCCAATTCCTGCTCGTTATCATAGAACGGATAAAGATATAGCAAATCAAGCAATGCCTTTTCGGGTGTGGCAAACTGTATGGTGCGGTTGTCTACCATTGGCTTCAACTCGTACCCGAACATCAGATTTTCTTTGACGTTCTTATAAGAGTATTCGCCGAAGTCATTAGCGAAAGATGCCGTTTTTAGCGATGTCACACTGGTAATCTGTACCACTGCTTCCGGTATCATTCCATAAAACGACAATGCCGTGTGCAGGCTGATATAGGACGGACGATAAATCCGGTTGGCAAAATAAAGGGAATAATCCGGCTTGCTTTTGCATTCCGAAAAAGCAAAATAGCCCTGCCGTAACCGAATAAGAAATCCTTTCTTCGCCCAACGGGTAAGATTATTACGGTCAAAATCGGGTTGCCATGCATATATCTGATAGATATTGAAGCATGCCAAATCAAATAGCTGATTCTTAAATTCCAGAAAGGTCATTTCTTTACTTTGTTTCTATTATGCTGCAAATATACTGCATTTTGGAAACAAAACAAAATATTTGATCGAATAAGAATTACTCCTTGATTTTTGTGAACTGAACATTGAAAATAATCCAATGAATAGTTCTCAAAATTGAAAAAAACTTGTTTTAGTATCTCGATCAAGGATTGGATTCCTCTATAATCCATTGGTCATTTTTGATTAACTTCTCAATTATTTGCACCTGTTGTTCATCCGAAAACAATTGTTTGATGTTACATTGTTGCCACTTGCTATCATGTTCTGTTTCATCAATCCCTTTTGGCGATCCGTTAGGTATAAGTAATTCTATTGCAGGTATTTTTTCTTTTACTAGTGGATAGATTACCAATAAACCATCATAATTCCAATCACAAGAATAGAAAATTGGTACCCCTCGCGTATCTGGCATGAATGGGTACTAAACCATTCTTTTTCATCTTGTCTTTTTTCAGGTAAAAC
>URZO01000067.1 GCA_900552465.1 uncultured Parabacteroides sp.
AGCCTGCGGCACAAGGCGATGCCTTGTTGGAAAGCAATGACACAAATAGCTCAAAACTGCAAATAACTGAATCATTTCACCTCAAACAATATCTTCCTCTGATTCCCGAAATTGTCTGTCAGTGTCAGCAGATGCTTGCCCGGGTCGGCCTGGCAGGCGATTTGGTGGCTGTCGGTTGTTTCGCCGAGATAGGTGTCGTCGAGATGCCAGTAGAGTGTGGCGTCGGGGCGTGCATGAGCTGCTTTGAAGATGAACTTTTCAGGTTTGCCGGAAAAGCCTTTTGGCAGGTAGAGGATGGCGTTATGCTCCGGGTAGATCAGTTCGATTTGCCGGCTTTGTTCGGGAGCACACCCTGGCTTGACCGGGGGTAACGGTGTGTAGTCGATATGATAATTCCGGTAATAATATTCCTGCGAGGGAGGCAGTACGAACCAGGGACGCGTGATCATCCGGTCGACCGACTCGCAAGAACTGTTCACTCGGAAACGCCCGTCGGCCGAAAGATGGACAAGCCGGTGGTAAGGACAAACCGCCGTACCGTTGCCCGAACGGGGCATATAGAGCGTATCGACCTGGTCGCAGATCGCAGACGCCTTATGTCCGCTGAGGCGGCAGATTGCCATCGGTTCGAGTTCGTCGTAAGGCATATCGAACCAGTTACCCCCCGGAAGCAACGAGAAAAGGTCGAAGAGGACAGGAGCCGCATTCCCCACACCCGTCAACCCCGGCCGCCCTTCGCCCGAAGCATTCCCCACCCATATGCCTATCGTATAGTGCGGTGTCGTCCCGATCGCCCAGGCATCGCGTCCCCCGTAGCTCGTTCCCGTTTTCCAGGCCACCTGCTTCATCGATTCGAACTGTTGCCAGTCCGCTTCTTCCTCAGGGCGGTTCAGGGCAGACATCGCTTCGAAGGTAAACCAGATGGAGGCGGCAGACAGGAGAGGACGGTCTGTGAGCCGCGGGTCGGCGACAGACCGGACCGGTCTGTCGTCATGAGCCGGGAACGGTGTCAGCGGGTGGATATCAGCCGGATTGTAACGCCCGTTGTAGGGTCGGTAATGCGAAAGCGTCCGTGCCAGCGAAGCGTACATCCCCGTCAAGTCCCATAACGTCCCTTCCGCACCTCCGAGGATCAGGGAAGCGCCATAGTGTTCTTCCGAAAAACGGAGCGTCGTCATGCCTGACTTTTTCAGCAGCGACATGAATCGTCCGGTGTTATATAGGGAAAGCATCCGCACCAGCGGGACATTGAGCGAACGCTCGATCGCCCGATGTGCCGGGACAGCCCCGTAGAACGTCTTGTTATAATTCTGGGGTGTGAACCCGTTGATGTTCAAAGGTACATCCGAGACGAGCGTGCCCGGAAGCAACTGCCCCTCATGCAGCATGGCAGCGTAGAGGAACGGTTTCAGGATACTGCCTGTGCTACGGGGCGAGGTGATGATATCTACCTGGTTCCCTTTGCGGTCATCGGCCCGGAAGGTGACGTTTCCGGCGTAGGCAAGCACTTCGCCTGTCTCGGTGTCGGTGACGAGGGCGGCCAGGTTGTGGATATAATTGGAACTGTAGTCGCGTGCATACCGGTTGACGATCGCCTGCGCCTGTCGTTGCAACATCTGGCGGACAGAGGTCGTGATGCGCGTACCCGGAGCGTCGGCAGCCAGCCGCTCGAGCAGATGGGGCGCTTCGTCAGGCAGCGGGACAGGCGCTTCGGGCAACGGTTCCATACAAGCCAGCTCGTATGTCGTCTGGTCCAGTATGTCCGATTCTTTCAGAGTCGCCAGCAGCTTGTCGCGTTTGGCTTTCAGTTGTTTCCGGTTGCGTCCGGGATGAATCAGGGCAGGTGAGTTGGGCAGTACGGCAAGTGTGGCACTTTCGGCCCATGACAGCTCAGAAGCGCTTCGCCCGAAATAACGCCAGGCAGCCGCCTCGATACCGACCACGTTCCCCCCGAACGGGGCATGGGAGGCATAGAGGTTGAGTATTTCATTTTTGCTGTATGCCGTTTCCAGCAGCAGTGCCCAGCTTGTTTCGACCGCCTTTTCATATAATGTACGGTTGCGGTTGTCTCTTGCGATACGTGCCAACTGCATCGTGACGGTGCTTCCCCCGCTCACAACCCGGCGGGCTGCGAAATTGAGGCGTACGGCCCGTGCAAGGGCTATCGGGTCGACTCCGGGATGCCGGTAAAAGCGTTTGTCTTCATAGACTAAGAGGCAGGTCGTGAACTTCTCCGGAATACTGTCTGCCGGTGGAAAACGCCATTGTCCGTCCGGTGCGATCCGTGCTCCCAACAGCTGCCCTTCCGATGAATAAAGCAGGGTGGAACAGGATTCCGTAAACAGTGTCCGGGGCGCTACCAGATACATGACTGTCCATATTAACAGTTTGATGAAGAATAGATAGAACATTGCTTCTGTTTATTTGAAGTCGCTATTTAAAAGTAAAGATAGCGTAAAAAGTTCGGAAAGAGGGTAAAAGCCTTTTGCTTTTTATAATCTGTATAATTTTCAACTCTTATCGTGAAAATATTTCCTTATTTTTGTTTGTGTGATTATAATTTTAATATATTTGCGGCTATTAGTGTGTCGAATACAATGTCCTGTTAGAACAAGGTCCTTAAATCTGAGTTTTATGTTTTATAGGTCTAATATTATTAGGGAAGTGTTTATATAGGTCAATGTAGCTCTACTTGAATGTATCATTTAAATCTATTGATTATGAAGAGGTTCTTTTGGATTCTTTTTGTAATGTCCCTATGGGGGCATTTGCTGTTAGCACAAGAAAAAACAGTGTCGGGTATCGTAGTTTCTACCGAAGACGGTCTGCCAATGATTGGTGTCGCTGTCATGGACAAACAAACGATGAATGGCGTAACCACCAATGAAAACGGAGAGTTCTCGATGAACGTCTCTGCCCGCACAAAAGTATTACACGTTTCGTATTTGGGGTATAAAACGAAAGAAGTGCCTATCACGGGGCGCAGTCTGAAAATCGAAATGGAGCCGGATATGGTAGCCATCGACGAAGTGATGGTCGTAGCCTACGGTACAGGCAAGAAATCGACCTTTACCGGTTCCGCCAGTGTCGTCAAAAAGGAATCCCTGGAAAAAATCAAAGCGTCTAATGTAACGCAGGCCTTGCAAGGGCAGAGCAGCGGTGTGCAGGTTTTGAATAACTCCGGTGAGCCGGGAGAAGATGCCTCCATTATGATTCGCGGTATTGGTTCCATGAATGCGTCCAGTGCCCCATTGTATGTGGTGGATGGAACGGCATACGATGGGTATCTGAATTCGATTAACCCGGCTGATATTGAATCAATGACTATTTTAAAAGATGCATCTGCAACTGCCCTGTACGGGTCACGTGCTGCAAATGGAGTCGTTATGATCACAACCCGTAAAGGTGCAAGTGAAAAAGGGCAAATAAACTTTCGCTCTACCTGGGGATTTGCCAGCTTGGCAGTCGATCTTCCACGAACTTTGACTCCTGATGAATATTCGATGTTGACATGGCAGGCATTATATAATGGTTATAAGGATAACGGAAAAGACAATGCAGCAGAATTGGCTTCAACTTATTTGACCGGGCAATTCGGTTGTAATCCTTATAATGTGGCACAGCCAGTAGGGTTAGATGGTAAGATGAATCCGGATGCTCGATTGTTGTATTCCGGTGACTGGCGTGGAGCTTTAATGAAATCTCGCCTGCGTCAGGAATATAACGTAGACTTTAGTGGAAAATCTAAGAAAGCGGATTATTTCTTATCTGCTGGTTATCTAAATGATAAGGGAGTATTTTCCGTTCAGAAGTTTCAACGTTTTTCAACAAGGGCTAATCTTAATTATCAGGTAAATAAGTGGTTAAAGGTCGGGACTAACATTAATTTAGTACATAGTGACCGGGATGGATATGCCGGCGATCAGACCGTATGGGCACTGCGTACTATGCCTACTATTTATCCTATTTATGAATGGGATGATGCGGCAGGGGCATATAAACATGATGATAATGGAAATCTGATTTATGATTATGGAACTTACCGTAAAGGTTGGAGTGGCTCTAATATGGTTGCTGATGATGTTTATAATAAATATCCTTGGATGCATGATGACGCCTCTGTTCGTACATATTTTGAAATTCAGTTCTTACCTGAATTGAAGTGGCGTACTAATTTTAGTGCTGATTTTTACCAGTATACTTATGATGGCTATACGAATAGCGAACATGGTTATGCTGCCGGTTATAAAGGAGAAGCTTATAAAACAAGTGACCGTAACTTCTCTTATACAGTTAATAATTTGTTGACGTATGATAAAACTATTGGTGACCATTCTTTTTCTGTTTTGCTCGGTCAGGAGGCTTATAGTATGAATTTTAGACATTTGAATGCATCGAAGCGGGGATTCCCTTTTGCAGGGGTCACTGAAATTGATGCTGCCTCCGAAATGAACGGCATGAGTTCTTATCGGAATGATTATCGCTTATTGAGCTGGTTGAGCCGTATTGAATATGATTATAAGGATCGTTATTATGTGTCTGGCAGTTTCCGTACAGATGGTTCTTCTCGTTTTCATCCGGATAATCGTTGGGGTAAATTCTGGTCTTTGGGTGCATCTTGGCGTATTTCAAATGAGGAATTTATGAAGCAGTATAGTAGTTGGTTGGATAATTTAAAGCTAAAAGCCAGCTATGGCGCGGTGGGTAATGATAATTTAATGTCTGGAAACAATTCTATTTATTATGCTTACCAGGGGCTTTACGCTACGGGTAATAATAACTATAATGATCCGGGCGTTATGGTTAGTCGTTTGTCGAATAAAACGCTGAAGTGGGAAAGTAATCTCCAATTAAACATTGGCGTTGACTTTGCCTTGTTTAATAAGTTGAGCGGAACGTTTGAATGGTTCAACCGTAAATCGAAAGATTTGCTGTTTACACTACCAATGGCCCCATCTACAGGTTTTAGTGGTATTAACCGGAATATCGGTGACGTGAAAAACCAGGGGATAGAATTTTCCTTGAACTATGCTGCTATTTCGAATAAGGATTTTAAATGGACTATTGATTTGAATGGAACATCTTATAAAAATCGTATTACGAAGTTACCGCAAAAGGAAATAAATTCCGGTTATTTCAAGTGGCGTGAAGGTGAATCTCGTTATAACTTTTGGGGACCGGAATATGCAGGTGTAAATCCTGAAACCGGTAATGATATGTATTGGAAAACTATTTATAAAACAAATGAAAAGGGAGAAAAAGTCGCTGTAAAACGTGAAAAGACAGAGAACTATAATGAAGTAACAAGTGATAGTCAAAGTAAGTATTTGGGTGATGCAATACCTAAGTTATTTGGAGGTTTTACAAATAATTTCTCATATAAAGGTATTGATTTATCATTTATGATTTATTATAGTTTTGGCGGTAAATTATATGACAGTGATTATTCTCAGATGATGTATTATCGTATAGGATACAGTATGCATCCGGATATGCTGAAAGCTTGGACACCAGAGAATAAAAATGCTGAATTACCACGTATATCCACTGTTAATTCAAGTTATATGAGTGCTTATACTTCCAAGTTTTTATTTAATAACACATTTGCTCGTCTTCGTAATGTTACGGTTGGCTATACATTGCCTAAAGATTTGTTGTCAAAGTACCAGATTAATACTTTGCGTGTGTTTGTACAGGGTGACAATCTTCTGACCTTAGGTAGTGCAGCACGAAGAGGTACAGATCCGGAACAGAGTGTATCCGGAACGACGGCGAATCGTTTCCCGGTAACTAAATCTATTTCTTTTGGTTTACAACTGAACTTGTAAGAGGAAACTTGATGTATAATTATAAATAATGAAAATATGAAATCGATAAAATATATATTGACTGCAGGTGTAGCCTTGTCTGTGAGTTGTTTGATGTCATGTAGTGATTTTTTAGATACGACTCCTTCCACTTCGATTGCCGATTCGGAGGTGTTTAAGACTGTGGCAGGTGCTCAGTCAGCCTTGAATGGTTGTTACTATCAAATGCGTGCACGTAATAGTGGAGGTGCTGATCGTGATGATGATTATGGGATCCCTTCCATTCAGATGATTTCTGATATGTGTGGTGAAGATGTGATAAATAATGGAGGTGGTTGGTACTATTGGAATTATAATTATTGGGGTGAGACGCGTGGCGATATCTTTCGTGCCGACCAACTTTGGACATTCCATTATCGTCTGATTAATAACCTGAATTCTGTTATCACTTATATAGATGATAGCGAAGGAAATGAACAGGAAAAACAATATATCAAAGGACAGGCATTAGCTATGCGTGGTTGGGCTTATTTCAGTTTGACGCGTCTATTTCAGCAGACGTATGCTATAGCAAAGGATATGCCGGGTTTACCGATTTATACGGAACCAACGACAGAAAAAACGGAAGGTAAACCGCGTGGAACGTTGGAACAGACTTATCAGCAAATATTATCAGACTTGACAGCTGCAGAGCCGATGTTGGATGGATTTACCCGAAGTGCAAGTTATCCGAATGTCTTCAATCAGGCAGTGGTACAGGGAATTTTGTCTGAAGTGTATCAGGTCATGAACGACTGGCCAAAGTCGGAGGCTTATGCAAAGAAGGTGTTGGTGCAATATCCATTAACCTCCAATGATTCTTATACAGCTGGTTTCAATGATCATACTGCTCCTTCCTGGATTTGGTCGATTAAGCAAACTGAAGAACAAAACATGGGTGACTATTCTCTGTTTGCTATGTGGTATAATAATACCCGTAAGTGTTGGTCTTTCTATGGTTTTATTCTGGCAGATGATTTTGTTAGTCTGTTTGATGAGGATGATATTCGCTTTAAACAGATGGAACGATGGACTGAAGGCGATGATGAAAATAAAATTTCTTATTGGGTGTCATACAAGTTTCGTGATAACGAAGATTGCCGGGGATCTATGGTTGTAATGCGTTCGGATGAAATGTTGTTGAATGCTGCAGAAGCTTTGGCTCGTCAGGGGAAAGACGGTGAAGCAAAAGAAATGTTATGGCAATTACAGGATTTGCGCAATGCAAAACGAACGGAAGCAACCGGTAGCGAGCTGATTGAGGCCATTTTGTTGGAACGACGTAAAGAATTGTATGGTGAAGGATTTTCGCTGTTCGATATGGTACGAAATCAAAAGCCATTGTTGAGAACAGGTAATCATGTTGATTATAGCGGTTCTTTCCAATTCCCGGCTCGTTCATGGCGTTTCATTTTCCAGCTACCAAGTGCTGAATTGAAAAACAATAAAGCTTTGGTTGATGAAGTTTGGCCGGCTGGAGACCAGAACCCGTATGATGGGGTTTATGAACCGTAATCTTTTTTGATCGGATAAAGAGATGTTATAAATCTTCTTCTAAAAGTCTTTTATAATTTTTAGGAGAAGATTTGTTTTTATAAGTATTTTTTTATTTAATTGCTTGCTAATATTAAATTGTTGAACAAAATCACAAGTGAGGGAAGTGATAGATTAGGGTAGTTGATTCTCTTTATTGATTATGAACTGTAAAAATGTAATGTTATGAAAAAGTCTTTTTATGTATTCAGTAGTTTACTTGTTCTTGCTCTCGTTTGCTCTTGTAGTGAAGATTTGGGAAAAGATCAGGATGGAATAGTGGCTTCCCATAATGAATTGTCTTTGGAAGAAGCTCAAAGATTAGTGTTAGATTTTGCAAATGGCAAATCACAAACTAAGAATGGAGGAAATATCGAATTTATTGGTTTTAAAAAACATGTGTATGAAGTAAATACTTCGGAACAAATCACTAAATCAGGAAGTGAAATAGAATATGAAATCCCTGTTTATGAGTTGTTGTTACAAAATGGGGAGGAGAAAGGATTTGCATTAGTTGTTGGCGATAAGAGAATATCGGATGTATTAGCATATTCGGTATATGGATCTTTAGATGATACACTGTCAAATCTGGCATTAAAATATTATGTCAGAGCTATACCGGAGTATGTCTCTCAGCGCTTAGGAGAATCTTTAAAGAGTTCGAATGAAATACTTCAAACGAAAGCAGAAGATCCGACAAAGGATTCTTATACACATGTTTGTGATCTAAAAGTTCAGTGGGGTCAAAATAGCCCTTATAATGACAAGGTAACCAATAGTTGTGTAGATGCAGGTGTTTCGTATGGAGGCAAAGCACCTGCAGGTTGTGGTCCGGTGGCAATAGCTCAGTTGATATCTTTTTATAGGCAACCTGCTTCTTATAATTGGGATTTATTGCTATCGACTTCCACTGTTACGATGAATGATTCTGAAGCTCGAAAAAATGAGGTTGCAACATTGATGTATAATTTGGGACAAGATATGTTTACACGCTACGAATGCGACGGAAGTTCTACTTCTATAAGCAGCATGATATCGGCATTGAAGAGTTATGGTTATACTGTCAGTGAAATTCCATTTGATGTATTAGGTATTGATACTGAAATGAGACAAGATAAACCAATTTTGATGACAGGTGTTTGTGATAAAGGCGGGCATGCTTGGTTGATAACGGGATATAGATATATTGTGGTATTACATCCTACAGGGCAATATGTAAAATCGTATTATTGTAATATGAATTGGGGATGGAATGGTAGTTCAAATGGTTTTTATTTGGTATGTACAGCCCCATTGAACCAATGGGGAGGAGAAATGAACCCTATCTTACCTTTGGGAAAATCTTCCAGTTATGAATTTAATAGAAATTTGAGAAACTTTTCTGTACGGAAATAAGTAAAATAGAAGATTAATAAAAGGTAACCTCGTTTTGAAGGTTACCTTTTTTTTGAATGCATTTATCCCATTTCCTCATATTCTTCACTCGCATCAAGGTAAGGGAATCCTTTCCAATTTATGAATACCGATAAAAATAAATCCACTTAGATCCACCCTATATGCAATATTTGTTTATCTTTGCTCTCGAGATGTATTAACAATTACAACTAAAACAATTAATTATGAACAAATTTGTCAATCCCTTCTCAGACTACGGTTGGAAGAAAATCTTTGGTAGCGAAGTAAGTAAAGATCTTATCATCAGTTTCTTAAATGAAGTTATCCATCAAGAAGTCATCGTCGACATCACCTTCCGTAATGTCGAGATGCTCGGTTTGAAACAAGACCAGCGACGTGCTGTTTTCGATATCTTCTGCGAAAACGAAAAGGGGGAAGTCTTCATCTGCGAAATGCAGAAAAGCCGGCAGAAGTATTTCTCCGACCGGGTGTTGTATTACGCCTCGTTTGCCATCCAGCAACAATCCATGATCGTAAAAGAGAAGTTGGAGAAGGAGCCGGACGAGAAGATCCGTAGGCGTTGGAACTACCAGATCAGTAAAGTATACGTCATCTGCGTCCTGAATTATGTGATGGAGCCGTCATTGCCCGATAAATACCGTTGGGATGTGGTGCGTATGGACCGGGAATTGAAAGTTCCCTTTAGCGAAAGCCTGAATGAAATCTATCTTGAAATGCCGAAATTTGTATTACCTTTGCATGAGTGCGACACACTTTATAAGAAGTGGTTATATGTCTTAAACAATATCGAGATCATGGAACGATTACCTCAAGAACTGAACAATCAGATATTCCGCAAGCTGAAAAGCATCGTGGAGGTAGAGCGCATGACCCCCGACCAACGCTTGGAATACGAACTGAGCATCTCCGTCGAACGCGACCTTTCCGCCGCCCTCGATACGAGCTTTGAAGATGGGATGGAGAAAGGAATAGAAAAAGGAATAGAAAAAGGGATGGAGAAAGGAATAGAAAAAGGCAAAGTCGAGGAGCAACGTCTTATTGCCGCCAACTTTAAAAAGCAAGGGATCAATCTCGAAACGATTGCACAATGTACCGGTTTGTCGGTGGAAGAAATCAAAGGATTGTGATTTAAAGAAGGGGGTGTGTCAGAAGTAAGTTCTAACGCTTTAGCGTGTCCTGGCGGTCCCGGACTTGATCCGGGACCGCCAGGACACAGACGCTATAAATAGGACTTTTGACACATCCCCTTGTTCCCGCCCCTTATATGCAAGAGGTTACCCCTAATGAAGTTCCGATAGCGGTCAGGATTGTGATGATGGTCTGGATAATCAGCTTCCAGACGCTTTTTTTGTTGTTTTCACTCATGATTAATTAAATTAAAAGTTAATAATTAAAAATTAAAAAATCAAAGTTCTCCTGGACGTTCTTCCCCGCCTCCGCCGCCCGGAGCCGTTTCGCCGCCGTCGTAGGGGATCAGTTCGCGAAAGGAGACTTTCTTGCGCAGTTCGGCGTTGCTCCACGTCTTGGTGTTACGGACGATGAGGTGCACGCCTTTCACCTTCGTCGCCGTCCAGTCGTCGCGCGTGTCGGCAGGGTCGGAGGTCATCCCGAGGGAGAAGAGTCCGATGTCGCCGAAACGGACGCTCTTGCCTTCGAGCACCATCTCTTTGAGGCAATCCAGCATGTCGGTCAGCACGCCGTGGATCACGCCCCGCGAATAGGGTGAGTTGTGTTCCGACATGTGGGTGACGAAGTCTTCGAACTCGACCGTGCCGTCTGTGGCGGCGCGTCCGTACCATTTCTCCTGTTCGACGAACTTGCCCTCTGCGTCTTTCGTACGGGTCTTCATCTGTACTTTTTTGAATTTCAATGTTCCTGTTGCCATGATGTTTAAAAGTTTTAAGGGTTAGTGTTTCATTTTCATATCGCAAAGATAAGGGTGCCATACCCCCCTTTGCAAATCGGACGGGTGGTTAACGTGTAAAAATATGTGAAAATGGGTAAAGCTGCCGTTTCTTTCTCGTAAAGCATTGTTTTGTCGGAACCGGAACTATGTTCCGCCCCTACGCTGTGTGACATGTGACAATATTACAATATGACAATTACCGTTTTGAAAGACGGATATGATTTTATAGTAGTATTTATATATATATATATATATATATATATAAATACTACTATAAGTTGTTTTTTCCCTCTCTCTCTTCATTTTTGTAATTGTCATATTGTAATATTGTCACGGTGTAACACCTCGAGAGACGAGATTCGGTTTTTTCCAGAGGAATGCATGACGGATTTTTTGAATTGTAAAAAACTTTTGTATCTTTGGAGCGGAGCAGGTTGTTTTTTATACCCTTAAAACGAACAGATATGGACGCTTTTACACCAACACCCGAAGAACGGAATGCCTACTTGGAGCACCGTGTCAGTCAACTTTCCGAAGATGTGGAAAAGCTGAATGAACCAGGTGTGGACGCTTGAAAAAAGGTTAGACAGGACGGGCAGCGACTTTGAGCAGTTGAGAAAAGAGGCCGAACGTGACCGCAAGGCATGGCAGGAGACACACGAGCAGTCACAAAAAGAGATCGATAAGCTGGGCCAAAAGTTGGAAGAGACAACCCGCCATATCGACATGTTGCAGCGCGTCGAACGCATTGCCCTGCGCGATTGCATCCGTATCCTGGAGAAATATCCGCCGGAACAAAACGCCGTGGTGAGCGAAATCATCGGATTCCTGCACAAGTCGTTCAAAAAAGAAACGCCCGAAGAACATGAACGCCTGTCGCAGCTCGATTTGAAACCGGCGGGCTGCGCCGTCCAGTTCAATGCCCCGGTGTATGATGTGAACGGGAACGGGAGGGTGCAGATCGGCTCCCTGATGAACAATAAAAACGAAAACGAAACGAAATGAAAAACGACCAGCAGGACACAGACCGCCGTGATAGCATCCCCGGCATGTCGTTCAACGCCCCGGTGACGTTCAACGCGCCGATGTTCGACATCCATGACAACACGAATGTGTACATAGGACAGGCTCCGGAACGAGAGGCAGCCCGGCCCGGAGACGAGGTGGCCGTGCTACTGGGTGCCCTCCTGGAGGCAACGGACGAGGAGGGAGGCCGTATCTTTACCGAGAAGGGGCAATGGTATGCCGTGTACCGCGTCCTGAGCGAGTGCATGGGCTTCCCGAAGGAGATGCGCACGTTCTGCCGCCTCATGGCGGGTATGGGGATGGACCGCGTCAGCCCCGCCGTCAGCTACGAATCGATCAAGAAGATCCCTCAAACCGTCCACCTTCCTTCGGCCAAAGTCTCCCTCTGGGGCACCTACCTCGACCGCGCGGACGAGAAGGCCCGCAAGCAGATTGCCGTGGCGGCGTGGTTGATGGGGAAGGTGGAAGCCTGAGCTCATTTATCCTCTTCGATCCAATCGGTCAAGTCCAAAAGGCATTTTTCTTCTGATTCTTTCCCTCATTCCCCCGATCGTTCCCCTTTCGGGGGAATGCTTCTTTTCGGGGGGTGGCCGTACTACATTTGCCCTTGTAACCGCAAGACAGGCGGTAGAATGATTTTATTCACAATTTAAAACAAGGACAACATGGAAAAGTATGTAACGATCTTGCATCAGTATCCGCTTCAATCCCGCACGTATACCGACCGTGACGGGCAGTCGAGAATCTTTAACACCCGGGGCTTTCACCTGACGGACGGCATCGATGAGTTCTACGCCGAAATACAGGGCGAGGGGGCAGCCGTCTCCGGAGAGTTCGACCCGAATGCCACGCATCGGGTACAATGTTTCTTGCGTGCCCGCCGCTATACCGACAAGAACGGGGCGGAACGGTTCGACAACCAGATCGTGATCACGAAATTAATCTAAATCTCAAAACAAAAATCATTATGGAACTGAAAATTCAAATTCCGGACAGCACGTACCGCCAGATGGTGGATAGAAGATGCCGCGTGCAAGGCTCTATCGGGCTTGTGAACGCCAATGAGGGCAATTTCAACGAACACATCCGCCATACGGACGGGGGTGGAACGGACAGGAACCGGTACATCCGCCTCGCCCACGGACGAGTGAGCGTGAACCGCGAGCGTGTGCGGCTCACCCTGCATATTGCCTTGGACGAAGCGGGTGTCGTCCCCTCGGAAGTGATTGATTATGAAAGCCGCAAGGCAAGCGGCTTTGTGGACGATGTGCTCGATACGGTTGAGAGGTATCATTGAGGGGGGCGTTTATTCCGTTTATTTCGTTATTTCGAGATAACGAGATGACGAGATAACGAGATAACGAAATAATGGGATAATGTCCCCCTGAAAATCACTCCTCCTTATAGTTCCTTGTGCCATGGCAATCCGGATAGTCTGAACAGCTCCAGAAATAATGGCCCGAGTTTTGCCCCCGTTTGGCCATCCGGCGCAACATGGGCTTGCCGCAATGGGGGCATGAGGGGGCTTTTTCGCGCACGGCTTGGGCTTTGAGCGCTTCGCTACGCTCGTGGGTCATGTTCTCGGAAAAGCCGCCCTCGACCTTGAAAGCGTCAAGTTGGGCTTCGAGCATCTTCTGGAGGATGGAGATGAGCCGGTTGATGAGCGCCATCATAGCGTTGAGGCATACGGCATGGTCGGGATTTTCGGTCCAGGGGTCGTATTTCTTTTTCTGGCGCATGATATGGAGCCAGGCTTCGCGGTCCCAATCGTCGGTATAGGCCGGCCGGTCCAATTGGATGGCGGCAAAGCGGCGGAAGGGCTCGGAATGTTTCGACCAGGGTTGGGTGCCCGTCCGCATGGAGATATGGAAAAAGTCGCCCAACAACTCGGAGAGGCTGGCCCGTGCCACATCGGTGAGGCGCATCTCGGTTTCGCGCGAGGTTTGGTGGCGAGAGGCTCCTTCGGAAATGTTGGCCGTGACGGAGCGGGCTGCCATTGTCATCTGGTCGTACATGCGTCCGCAGGGATCGTTCTTCAAATTGAGATAGGTGTTTACGTAGTGCTGGGTGGAGAGTTGGATGATATGTGCCATCACCCAAGCATCCAGAAAATAATATCCTTTGATGGATTTGATTGTTACCGGCATTGCTTTCTATTTTTTCAAGTTCAGAGAATTGGTTCTCTTTTAATATCTGGTAAATATAGTTGTTTTTTTTATAACACAAACAAAAACTTCAAAAACATGAGTTTTGGTATATCAAATAGCGTAAAAAGCCGGGTGGTGCAGGTTTGCACCCCCGAATTGTTTGACCGGGCGATCCGTTATACGTGGGTGGGCAAGGTTTGCGCCGAGATAGAAGATGCGCTCGAAAAGATGCGCCGGGGAGAGATGTCGAAAGAGGATTTCGACACGTTCAAGGCTGAACGCAAGAAGATGCTTCCGGTCATCACGCCGCACGCCACCTTCAAGAACGGACGCCGGTTGAATGCCGATGCCGTGCCGTCGGGCCTTTCGATGTACGACATCGACCACATGGCCGACCCGCGGGGTTATTTCGCCCGCAACGTGGAAAAGCGGGTGGAAGAGTTGGGGATTGTCCTGGCACACATGACCCCCTCGACCGAGGGATTGCGCTTCTTTTTCATCATCCCTGAAGGGATGGACCTGGCGGAGGCGCAAAAATGGATGTCAGGACAATTGGGTGATGAGAATTACGACGGGTCGGTCAAAGACTATGCGCGTTGTTCGTTTGTCGTCCCCGAAGATTATATCCTCTACATCGACCGCGAAGCCCTGTTCCAGGATCGTTCGGGATCCCCTGTCCCCGCGCCCGACGCAGGGCCGCAAAAGGGCAAGACTCGCGGGGCGGATGCTGGTAAGGCCGCCTCTGATGCGATCCCGCCTCAGGCGCGGGAACAGGACTGCCCGAAAGTGACCGAAGAGCCGGACGGCGGTGCGTCTCTATGCTTCAAGGGGGTGCCTTATGCCGACATTATCGCCGCCTGGTTCAGCCTGACGGGCGGGGAGCCTGCCATGGGGGAGCGTAACACCCGGTTGCACAAGTTGGCCTCGCATCTGCGCTACATTACGGACAACAACGAGCTTCTCTTGTTGAAGATCATGCCTCGTTTCGATTTGCCGGAAGAGGAAATGAAGGGGCTGATCCACTCCGCCTGTTCCGCCAAGTTTTGCTCCACCCCGAAAGAGATGAAGCAAGCCGTGCGACTTGCCGGTTCAACTGACAACACGCCTCCGCCGATGCCCAAGAAATTGCCTTCGTTGGTGAAGTTGCTTCTCTCGGGCACGCCCGACATCTATAAGCCGGCGGTCGCGCATGCCATCTTCCCCTCGTTGGCGGCGCACCTCCACCGCGTGCGTTTCCGCTACATCGACAATGTGGAGCACGAGGCGACCCTGATGAACGTCCTCATGGCCGGGACCGGGGCGGGGAAGGATTGCATCTCCGAACCGATCAACCGCATCATGGCCGACATACGCCGCCGGGATGAAGAAAACCTCCGCCGCGAGCGTGAATGGAAGGACGAGGTCAACTCGAAGGGGGCGAACAAGGACAAACGCAAACGCCCCGAAGGCTTGGTGATCCAGGAGATCGATGCCGACATGACGAACCCTGCCTTCGTGATGCGCACGGCCGAGGCGGACGGACATTTCCTCTATACGAAGATGAACGAGATCGACCAGTTTGACGCCCTCCGGGGAGCAGGACACGGATGCCAGCAATTCCAGATCATGTGCTTAGCCTTCGACCCCGGTAACCGCTACGGGCAGACGCGCGTCGGGACGCAATCGATCACCGAGAAAGTCACGATCCGCTTCAACTGGAATGCCGCCACGACGATCCAAAAGGGGAAGCGCTATTTTTCAAGGGTGCTGACCGACGGGCCTGTCTCACGTATCAACTTTTGTACCATCCCCGAACGCGAGATCGGTGCCGACATGCCGGTCTATGGTTCATACGATGCCGCCTTCGACGAGCAACTCCGGCCTTTTATCGAGAACCTGACACGTGCTACGGGGCTTGTGGATTGCCCGGAGGCGTTCCGCCTGGCGAAAAAGCTGAAGGAGGAAAACGCCGAAGAGGCCCGGCTCACCCAGTCGCGCGTGTTCGAGAACCTTTCGTTCCGAGGTGGGGTGATCGCTTATCTGAAAGCGTGCGTGCTCTATGTGGCGCATGGCTCGCGGTGGGACAAAACGATCGAGGAGTTTGTCCGTTGGAGCATGGAGTACGACCTGTGGTGCAAGATGGAGTTTTTCGGGGCGGATATCGAAGCCTCCATGCGCGATGCGCGGGAGGGCGAAACGGGCCGGAGAGGAAGGCGCAACTTGTTGGAGATGCTACCCGATGTGTTCACTTTTGCCGATGCCGTCCGTGTCCGCCAAAGCCAGGGCATGGATGCCGAAGGGACTTTCGGTATGCTTCGCCAATGGAAGCATCGTCGTTACGTTACAATTGTGACAAATGACAATTACCAAAAATTGAAATTCAAATAAACGAGAATAAAATGGAACTGACATTGACAAGAACGACGAGGCACAAGACCTGTACGGCAGGCCGCTTAGCGATAGACGGTACTTATTTTTGCGATACTTTGGAACCCATCTGGCGCGATATTGCGCCGGGGCGTCCGGGGCGCAAGATTCCGGGGAAGACCGCTATTCCGGAAGGACGTTATCCGGTGGCGGTCACGCTCTCGCCCGGGTTGGGGCGTTGGCTCCCCCTGTTGCTCCACGTCCCCGGTTTCGAGGGGATTCGCATCCACGAAGGGAACATCCCGGGCGACACCGCGGGGTGCATCTTAGTGGGGCAGGCGCGGGATGTGGAGGGAGTGGGCTACGGCCTGATCGATTCGCGCCTCTGGCTTCACCGCCTGATGAAAACCTTGGGGGCGCGTCCGGAGGGCGAGGCGGTGTGGATCACCGTGCTTAAAGGCTTCTGACCGCCTTCATGATCGCCTCCCAATCTTCTGCCAGGGCCGTCATGCTCGGATAGAGCAGGTCGGCTCCGGCGTCGAGCAGCACTTGGTCGTCGAGCGGGCCGGTGTTGACCGCTATCGTGAAAATCCCGGCCGCTACGCCTGCCTCGACGCCCATCGGGGCGTTCTCTACGACGAAGGCTTCATGGGCCTCGACACCGGCTTTCTTCAGCCCCATCAGGTAGGGTTCGGGATGGGGTTTGCCGTATCGGACATCGAAGGCCGTCACCATCTTGTCCCGTTGGAAGCATCCCGGATAGGTATGCTCCAACTTGCCGATCAGGCTGTGTTGACCCGAACCGGTGACCACGAGCGTTTGGAGGCCGAAGGCTTTGACCGCTTCCAAGACTTCGGCGGCGCCCTTCATGGCCTTCCCGTCGTTATATTTGTTGAACAGGGTCGCCTTTTCTTCGTAGATGGATCTCTTTTCTTCGTCGGTCGCATCGCGGTGGAAGGTCTTTTGAAAGAGTTCGTTGATGGTACTGTCACCTGTCCGTCCTTCATACAGATAGAAAATTTCCGGTGTGGAGATCAACTGATGGTGGGTAGCCGTTTCGTACCACGAGCGGGCGTGAAAACGCATCGAATCGAACAAGACGCCGTCCATATCGAAGAGCACGGCTTTAGGAGAGAGGGTCGTTTGTCTCTGCTTTTGCAGGTATCGGGTGATCGCTTCTTGAATCATATCTTTTTTTACGCTTAAAAAAACTTCCGCAAAGTTACTAAAATCCCGTGGAATTTTTTATCTTTGGTACAACGTATCCCGGCGTCCGGGCCATAATAATTACCAATAAAATCGGAAGAGTATGAAAAAGGGTTTATTGTTGTTAGCAGCCGTGTTGTGCACCCTGAGCCTTCAGGTGAAAGCCCAGGATTGGACAGAATTGCAACATGAGGTATCGTTGAGTTATGGTGGTCTGCCGGTCGTAGACTTGCTGGATTATTACGAAAATTACTTTAATCCACCTGTATCGGCTGGTGCTGATATGTTTGAAGACAAAGGGAAATTTGGCGCTTTGAATATCAGCTATCTTTTTTATCCGGACGAGAATTTAGGGTTCGGGGTCGTTTATTCGTATACGAATAGTGACAAGCGGATCATTCGCGACATGAAGTTAGTAGGGGATTTCTATAATTCTTTCCATTCCGTTTGCCCTTCCATCAAGTATAACTGGTATAACTATAAATTCATTACGCTTTATTCCCGTATAAACGCCGGAATAGCCATTGCGACAACGAAGTCTTCCTTTATCAACAAGGAATCGCGTCCGGAAGAAAAGACGGCTACAAAGGCTTTCTTTATGTATCAGGCCTCTCCGATAGGAATAGAGGTCGGCCGGCAGATCGCCGGTTTCGTCGAGGTCGGTTTCGGACACATGGGTACGGCTATGGCGGGGTTAAGGTATCGGATGTAAGATATAATTATAAGAGTGGCAAAGAAGGGTGGTGTTATGCCACCCGACCCGTTGTTATTTCCCTTTTTAAAAAGTCATATACGTAACCGGCACTTTGATAGTATAATCCGGTTGCCGGATTACTTAATCGTTCGAAGGTATCCGAATTATAATAGACATCCATTGCTTGTGTCATATCATATTCCCATTCTTCCATAAGGATTTGTATGATTTCGCTACTTAGATCTTCTATTAAGAATTCTATTTGTTCATTTGTCAGTTTCATAATTTCTTTAAATAAGAAAGGGCACGTTCTGTACCGAAATAATATTGTATGGTCAATCCTTTTGAATATTTTAGTTCTTCTATCAGTTTATCCATTGGAATGATTCCCATTTGAAATCGGCGTAATTGATAGGTAACCCCATCATCTGCAATCGGGCCGATTACGATGCCTGGGCTTGTTCATAATCATGTGACAGATAGAAACCTTGTCCAAAGTCTTTGAAAGGCTTTGAACGTGATAAATCAGGAAAAGAAATTTCCATATTAGAGCCGTGATAGAGTTTCATGCCAACTGCCCTCCATTATTGCGGCAGACCATTGCCAGATTCTCTATAACGTCTTCGAATGATTGAGTGTGCAATACATCGTAATGCTTGTGGAGGAATTGCATGCCTTTAAAACGATTCAGATAATTGAACGCTTGTTTCTGCTTGAGCTTATAGGTCGCGGCAAATTCTGCAATCAGAGCTATGGTAAAATCCAGTTTGTTCTTTTCTGTTCGGGACATAGATTTCTCCTTTCTTTTACGTTCTGAGAACAAAGATACAAGAAAACTCTTTAGTATAGAGATATCTTCTTAAAAATAAAAGGTGAAAGTAGGAGTTCTGGTATCTCCCTACTTTCACCTTTTTATTTATGTTATGTAACGACTGATTACAACCGTGCGCGGATCGCTTCGCTTTCCTTTTCGTAGCCCGGTTTGTTGAGCAGGGCGAACATGTTCTTTTTGTAGGCTTCGACACCTGGCTGGTCGAACGGATTTACACCTAACATATAACCGCTGATGCCACAAGCGCGTTCGAAGAAGTAGAACAACTGGCCGATGTAGTAAGCGCTTACTTCCGGCATCGTGATCTTGAGGTTGGGAACACCGCCGTCTACGTGGGCCAGCTGGGTACCTAATTCTGCCATCTTGTTGACTTCGTCTACACGTTTGCCGGCAAGGAAGTTCAGGCCGTCCAGGTTTGCTTCGTCTGTCGGGACAACAACCTTGTGAGCCGGTTCTTCAACCGAGATAACGGTTTCGAAGATGGTACGTTCGCCATCCTGGATCCATTGTCCCATAGAGTGCAGGTCGGTCGTCAGGTCGACGGAAGCCGGGAAGATGCCCTTGCCGTTCTTGCCTTCGCTTTCACCGTATAGTTGTTTCCACCATTCGGCGATGTAGTGGAGTTTCGGATGGAAGTTAGCCAGGATTTCGACTTTCTTACCGCTCTTGTATAATTCGTTGCGGGTAGCCGCATAGATCTCGGCCATGTTATCGGCAAAGGGAACGCTTACGTCCGTCGCCTTTTCCATGGATACGGCTCCGGCAACCAGGTCGCGGATGCTGATGCCGGCAACGGCGATAGGCAACAAACCGACCGGAGTCAGTACGGAGAAACGGCCGCCGACGTTGTCGGGGATGATGAATGTCTTATAACCTTCCTGATCTGCCAATGTACGGAGCGCGCCTCTCTTGGCATCCGTGATGGCAACGATGCGGTGTTTGGCTTCTTCCTTGCCGACGGCGTCTTCCAATTGTTTTTTCAACATGCGGAAGGCCAGGGCCGGCTCGGTGGTCGTACCGGATTTGGAGATATTGATCAGGCCGAATTGTTTGTCTTTCAGGATTTCGCAAAGTTCATACAGGTAGTCTTCGCCGATATTGTGTCCGGCGTATACCAGGACGGGGTTCTTACGGTCCGTATGCAACCAGTCGAAACTATTGTTCAGGGCTTCTACTACTGCTTTCGTACCTAAGTAGCTACCGCCGATACCGATGGCAACGACGACTTCACATTTGGAGCGAAGCACGTTGGCCGTATTTTCGATGTCCGTAAGTTCGGCATCAGTAATAGAAGAGGGGAGATGCAACCAACCTAAAAAGTCGTTACCTGCTCCATTACCATTTTGTAAAGTGGCATTACATTCGTTAGCCTTTGTAGCCTGAGCGTATACCTGTTCTTTTGTGACGGTACCCAGCGCTTTGTCGATGTTAAGACTGATGTTCTTCATATTCACATTATTATTTAAATGTTTCGGTCAACTGCCGTATCGCGGTAGTCGGCGATTTCTTTTCGTATAGAATACTATATAAAGTATCCAGGATCGGCATGTTTACCTTATATTTTTCGTTTATCTCGCGGATACATTTGGTCCCGTAATAGCCTTCGGCAATCATTTCCATCTCGAGCTGGGCTATTTTGACGGAGTAGCCTTTCCCGATCATGGTCCCGAACGTACGGTTACGGCTGAACCGGGAATAAGCGGTGACCAGAAGGTCGCCAAGGTATACCGAATCGGTCACGTCCCGCTCCAGGCCATGCACGGCGTCGAGGAAATTGCGCATCTCTTCGATGGCGTTGCAGATGAAGACGGCCAGGAAGTTGTCTCCGTATTTCATGCCGTGGCAGATGCCTGCAACGATGGCGTATACGTTTTTCAACACGGATGCATATTCGATACCTGTAACATCCTTACAACAGGAGTTGTTCAGGTATGGGTTCTTGAATACGGGCGCGATCGCTCTTGCGTTCTCGATATCCGGACAAGCCAATGTGATATAGGATAACCGTTCGAGGGCAATCTCTTCGGCATGGCACGGACCGCCGATAACGGCGATATTATTAATCGGAACATTATAATACTCGGCAAAGTAATCGGCAACAAGCATATTTTCGTCCGGTACGATCCCCTTGATGGCCGAGATGATGAATTTGTCCTTCATCGAAGTGGTGACCTTCATCAAATGTTGTTTCAGGAAGGGAGACGGGGTGGCGAAAATCAGTGTGTCCGATTCTTTTATAACCTCGTTTATGTCGGTGTAGAATTTGATTTTGTTAGTATCGAACTTAATGGAAGAGAGATAGCTGGGGTTATGCCCCAACAACAGAAACTCTTCCACCTGGTCTTGCCGACGCATATACCAGTTAATACTATCTTGTGTAGAAAGTACAATCTTGGCTAAGGCGGTAGCCCAGCTACCACCTCCCATTATTGCGATTTTTCCGGGCAACTTCATAGTATTATCCTTTTTATTTGGCAACCTGGGCAATCCATGCCTCTACTTCTTCGGCGGAGGGGTTTTGCAATTCCAGCTTGTACTTCTTGTTCATTTCGCAGAGCTCCTGTCTCAGCTTGTTGGGGTTTACATCAGCCAACGTGTCGATTGTGATATATCCGGCTTTTTGCAAAGCGGGAACCCATGCTTCGTCGATGCCTAATGCCACGTATTTGTCGGGCGCATCTTTCTTCACGGTCTTTTCCGGGCGCATCTGAGGGAAGAGCAATACTTCCTGGATGGTCGTCTGGCCGGTCATCAGCATCACCAAACGGTCGATACCGATACCGATACCGGATGTCGGAGGCATACCGAATTGCAGGGCGCGCAAGAAGTCCTGGTCGATAAACATCGCTTCGTCGTCTCCCTTTTCGCTCAGGCGCAATTGTTCTTTGAAGCGTTCTTCCTGGTCGATCGGGTCGTTCAGCTCGCTATAGGCGTTGGCCAGCTCTTTGCCGTTGACCATCAGCTCGAAACGTTCGGTCAGTCCCGGTTTGCTCCGGTGCATCTTAGTAAGGGGGCTCATTTCGACGGGGTAGTCGATGATGAATGTGGGCTGGATGAAGGTGCCTTCGCAATATTCGCCGAATATTTCATCGATCAGCTTGCCTTTGCCCATCGTATCGTCGATCTCCAACTTCAACTCCTTACAGATCGAGCGGATCTCATCTTCGCTTTTGCCGTTCAGGTCGTAACCTGTTTTTTCTTTGATGGCATCCAGGATAGGCAAGCGGCGATAGGGGGCTTTGAAGTTGATTGTCTTGCCGTCGACCGTGCTTTCACTCGTGCCGTTGACCGCGATACAGATGCGTTCCAACAATTGCTCGGTGAAGCTCATCATCCAGTTATAGTCCTTATATTGGACATAAAGCTCCATGCAGGTAAATTCCGGATTATGTGTCCGGTCCATCCCTTCGTTACGGAAGTTCTTGCCGATCTCATAGACGCCTTCGAACCCTCCGACGATCAACCGTTTCAGATATAGCTCGGTAGCGATACGCAGGTAAAGGCCGATGTCCAATGAATTATGATGTGTGATAAACGGACGTGCGCTTGCTCCTCCGGGAATGGATTGAAGGATCGGAGTTTCGACTTCCGTGTATCCGGCTTCGTCCAGGGCGGTGCGCATGGTCTTGATGACTTTTGCACGTTTCATGAAAATATCTTTCACGCCGTCGTTTACTACCAGGTCGACGTAACGTTGGCGGTAACGCATTTCCGGGTCGTTGAAGCCGTCGTATGCTACGCCGTCTTTGTATTTGACAACCGGTAGCGGTTTGAGTGATTTGGATAATACCGTTATCTCTTGTGCATGGACGGAAATTTCGCCCATCTGCGTACGGAATACGAAACCTTTGATCCCGACGAAGTCGCCGATGTCCAATAGCTTCTTGAAAATGACATTGTACAGGTCTTTATTCTCTTCCGGACAGATGTCATCGCGGGAAATATAAACCTGTATCCTGCCTTCGGAATCTTGAAGTTCCATAAAGGAGGCCTTTCCCATAATACGTCGGCTCATGATACGGCCGGCAATGCTTACGGGACGAGGCTCGGCATCGTCTTTAAAATTCTCTTTTATTTCTTTGGAAAATGCGTTTGTTACGTACTCAGCGGCGGGATAAGGTTCTATCCCCATCTGGCGTAACTGCTCCATGCTATTACGTCTTATGATTTCCTGTTCACTCAGTTCTAATAGATTCATTATGCTATTATTTTGTATAATACGGCGCAAAAGTACAAAACTTTTCTTACTTATTCCCTAAAAAGGGAGGCTACTTTGCGCTTTATGTTCTTAAAAGGTCTTGTTTTGTAATCAGAAAGGCAGGTTTCGTATGGCTTCGGGCAGGAAGAAACGAACGTCTTTCCCGGCTTCATACGCCTGGCGGATGAAAGAAGAAGATATTTCGATCAGAGGGGCCTCTACTAACCTGATATGAGGATATCGCTCCGGTATTTCGACATCGAAGCCTTTACGGGGGTAGATGAAGATGGGATAGTTGGAAAGGATGGTTTCATACTCCACCCATCTGGTGATGTATTTCCAGTTGTCCGCCCCCATGATGAAATAGAATTCCCGGTCCGGGTAGCTTTTTTCTAACGCCCGGAGCGTATTGACGGTGTAAGTGGGTTGGGGAAGTGAAAATTCGAAGTCGCTCGCCTGGAATTTGGGGTAACCGGCAATAGCTTTCTTTACCAGTTCCAGGCGAAGCTGGTCGTCCATCAGTTCATCTTTTGTCTTTAGCGGATTGTGAGGGGTGATCAGGAACCACAATTCATCCAGTTCCGTAAATTCACATAGCCAGTTGGCTAATGCCAGATGGCCGATGTGAACCGGATTGAATGAACCGGAATAGATTCCGGTCTTGCGTCTCCCGGTTGTGCCCTGTATCAGTTCCGTTTCCATTTGAAAATATTGATGGCTTGTATGCCAAATACCAGTCCGGTACCGGTTGCGATTATGTATTCCTTATAATAAAGAGCGAATCCGCAGGTGACAAGTGCAAGAATGGCTATTATTATAAATGTATACAACCACTTTTTGGATAAACTTTTATTGCTCATGCCTTTTCCAAAAATTCTTTAATCACCTTTAATGCTTCATTCTGTGCCGTTTCCAGGTTGTCGTTCACCACGATAACATCGAATTTGTCGGCAAAGCCCAGTTCGAATTCGGCTTTTGCGATGCGGCTTTCGATTACTTCCGGGGTGTCCGTTCCGCGTCCTTCGAGGCGTTTCCGCAGGTCTGCTATGCAGGGAGGTTGGATGAAAACCGAGAGGGCACGGTCGCCATAGAATTTCTTGATGTTGCAACCTCCAACCACATCGACATCGAATATCACATTATCGCCGTTATTCAGCCTTCTTTCAACTTCACTTTTCAGCGTGCCGTAATATTTGTCGGTATATACCTCTTCGTATTCCAGAAAGTCCCCGGCGGCGATACGGCCCCGAAACTCGTCCGGGGTAAGGAAATAGTATTCCACTCCATCCTTTTCCGTTCCGCGCGGAGCCCGGCTTGTCGCCGAGATGGAGAAATGCAGGTTCAGGTTCTGCTTCAGCAGGAAATTGATGATAGTTGATTTACCCGAACCCGATGGTGCGGAGAATATGATCAGTTTACCAGCCATTTGTCTGTTTTATAATACGTTTAATACTTGTTCCTTGATCTGTTCCAGTTCGTCTTTCATCTGAACGACGATCTTTTGCATTTCCGCAT
>URZO01000068.1 GCA_900552465.1 uncultured Parabacteroides sp.
GGACCCCCTGCTCCCAAAGCAGGTGCGCTAACCGGACTGCGCTACACCCCGTTTTCTTTGCAACCCCTTTATTTTCGATTGCGGTGCAAAGGTACGTATTTATTTTTAACTACCAAATATTTCATTGTCTTTTTTATTTACGTACATTCGCAACTGAATAGGAGATGATTACAAAGAGATGTATACCACCTTTATTAATTTTAGAATGAACATATTACAAACCAATCTGTTATATACCATAAGGTAAAACATAAATTTAATAATTTAAAAATATGACAATCGCTTATATACGTACATATTCAAATAAACAACAAACCGAGAGTCAAAAAAATGCAATCGAACAATTTGCTAAAGCAAAAAAAATTAAGATCGATAAGTGGTTGAAAGATGCAAAAAACTCTCCGAAGGGCAAAAACCGGCTCGAAGACGTAATAAAGAACCTACAGGAAGGAGATGTCCTTATCGTTTCTGATGTCACTCGTCTTAGCCGGAAGTTGATGGAGATAATGCATTTGATATTATTATGTATTGAGAAAAAAGTAACGCTTTACTGCATCAAGGAAGGATATTCGTTTGAAGACAATGTAGATAGTAAAACACTTGCCTTCACATTCGGACTTGTCTCTGAAATAGAAAGCAAACTTATCTCCGCCCGGACAAAAGAAGCATTAACTGCCAGCAAAAACAGCGGGACGAGATTAGGACGCCCATTAGGAAGCCCCAAAACTGAATTCCTTATCTCTCAGAAGAGCCGGATTGAAAGAGAAATAAAAGAAGAACATGCAACATACGCCGAACTCGCAGACTATTACAAAGTATCTTTGAGTGGTTTCAAACGTTTCGTCCGGGAAAATATTTCGGATATTCCCCCAAGGAGAAGAAAAAAGAATATTGAATAAAACAAAATAAGGACGATACTAAATCTATTCAAGTAAAGTAGTATCGTCCTTGCTCACATGTAATTCCATTTTTATTTCAGGATTGCAATTACTTGCGGCATCATCGTCCAGACACTGTTTTCGTCTTGGGCTGTATAAATGTTACCGTCTATTTCCGATTTATTGTCTGTCGCCTTTCCTTTCTGGATAGCCGGTTTTGCAAGCGGATGGACGGCAACGGTCTTTCCATCGACAGCACCTGCCATATCAAAAAGCATGGCAGCAGCACAATGTCCTATCATGATTTTACCTTTCTGACCGAATGCAGCAATGACAGCCATCAAATCCTGGTTGTAAGCCTCGCCGGCATGTTGTGCAAACTGCGGGATAGCATCGCCACAGGAAAAGACCATTGCATCAAACTCATCTTCATGTCCTTTCAGGTTTGCAATGACATCGTCTGCAAACAAGGTGATACCCGAGTTGGTTTTGATCTCTTTTGTGCTGCTGACCGCAAACACTTTGTAAGATATACCATTTTCAAAAAACGCTTCCAGATACTGGAATAAACCAAATCCGTTTACCGGATTCACTACCAAAACAGCTACTTTCTTTGCCATGATAATAATAATTTTAGTGATACAATAGTTCTTTTTCGTAACTTTATTACTTTTGTACAGCAAAGATAAGCAGTCTGATTCGGTAAAACAAGAAGGCACCTCTGAATAAGCTACTTACATCGATGTAACCATTATTGATATACAAGACACTACATACAAGAAAAATATGAAAGATTTTCATCCTACAGGAACTTGTCCCATCCGGGACATCTTGTGCAGGCTCGGCGACAAGTGGTCGATGCTTGTTATGATCACGCTGAACACGAATGGGACAATGCGTTTCAGCGATATCCAAAAGACAATCTCCGACATCTCCCAGCGTATGCTGACCGTAACGCTGCGGACATTGGAGACCGACGGACTTGTTTCGAGGACAGTCTATGCCGAAGTGCCTCCCCGCGTAGAATACCAGCTGACGGAAACAGGCAAAACCTTGATGCCTCACATCGAAAATCTTGTCGGATGGGCATTGGAACACATGACAGATATATTCGACAACCGGAAAAAAACAGAACGGCAGCAACCGGCATAAGTCACGAGAGCCGTTTTCTTTCATTTTTTATCTTTATCTTTGCGCCAAACTAATAATTAATCATCTTGGCAAGAAATAAGAAACAGTTGCCTTTATTAGAAAAGGTAACGATAACAGATGTAGCCGCAGAAGGAAAGGCTATCGCGAGGGTTAACGACATGGTGGTATTTGTACCTTTCGTCGCACCCGGAGACGTCATTGACATACAATTGACACGCAAGAAACATAGTTACGCAGAAGGAAAAGCGGTGCATTTCCATGAATATTCCTCCCAACGGGCAGTGCCGTTCTGTGAACATTTCGGTGTATGCGGCGGCTGTAAATGGCAACACCTTCCGTATGAGGAACAGATACGTTATAAACACAAGCAGGTAATCGACAACCTGACGCGCATCGGCAAGATCGAGATGGAAGAAGTCCTCCCGATCAAGGGTTCCAAACATACGACCTTCTACCGCAACAAACTCGAATTTACCTTCTCCAACAAGAAATGGCTGACGGAAGAAGAGGTAAAAACCGGAGCCAAGTTCGATTGTATGAATGCCGTCGGATTCCATATTCCCGGCATGTTCGATAAGGTGCTCGATATTCACAAGTGCTGGCTACAGAATGAGATATCCAACCGCATCCGTTTGGCTGTCAAAGATTACTGCCTGACGCACGAGGGCTATCCGTTCTTCGACCTCCGCAACCAGGAGGGATTCGTCCGTACGCTGATGATCCGCACTGCTTCGACGGGCGATCTGATGGTTGTGCTGGTATTCTTTTACGAAGATACGGAACGTCGTGAAGCGCTCCTCTCCTACGTGGCTGAGCAGTTTCCGGAAATCACTTCGTTGATGTATGTGATCAATGAGAAATGCAACGATACGATTACCGACCAGGAAGTAATTGTCTTTCGCGGAAAGGATCATATCATTGAAGAGATGGAAGGACTTCAGTTCAAGGTCGGCCCGAAATCATTCTACCAGACCAACAGCGAGCAGGCTTACGAGCTGTATAAGGTAGCACGCGAGTTCGCCGGATTGACCGGTAATGAGATGGTGTATGACCTCTACACCGGAACCGGAACAATCGCCAACTTCGTTTCCCGCCAGGCAAAGAAAGTGATCGGCATCGAATACGTGCCCGAAGCGATTGAAGACGCCAAGGTCAATTCGGCACTGAATAAGATCGAGAATACATTGTTCTATGCCGGCGATATGAAGGATATCCTGACACAGGACTTCATCAACCAACACGGCCGTCCGGATGTTATTATCACAGACCCGCCCCGTGCCGGCATGCATGACGACGTGATCAACACGATCCTCTTTGCCGAACCGGAACGTATCGTCTACGTGAGCTGTAACCCGGCGACACAGGCACGCGACCTGAGCCTGCTCAGCGTGAAGTATGCGGTCAAGAAGGTTCAGCCGGTGGATATGTTCCCACATACGCATCATGTGGAAAATGTGGTACTGTTGGAGAAGCGGAGAGTTGAAAGTTGATAATTGAAAGTTGAAAGTTATATGAATAAGATCGTCCTTCTGTTTTTTGCGACGCTGTTGCTGTCGGGCTGTAATCGTGCCAGACAGCAAGAGAAGCAGGAGGATAATGTCACGATCGACCTGCCGCAACTCAAGGCACAGGGCGAGATAACCGCCGTCACGCTCTACAGCTCGACCTCCTATTTCCAGTACAAGATGCAGCCGATGGGTTACGAATACGAACTGATCAAGGACTTCGCCCGCTCGGAAGGATTGAAGCTGAATATGAAAGTAGCCGAAAGCCCGGCGCGGCTGATCGAGATGCTGGAAGCAGGCGAAGCCGACGTCGTGGCCTATCCGATCCAGATCAGTAACCAGCTGAAAGACCAGGTGATCTATTGCGGCCGGGAGGAACAGGACAGCCAGGTGCTTATCCAGCGTGCCAACAAAGGCGACAAAGTGATTACCGACGTAACGGAATTGCTTGGAAAAGAGGTCTACGTAAAGCCGGGGACCCGTTATTACGAACGGCTGAAGAATCTGGATGAGGAATTGGGCGGCGGTATTCATATCCACATAGTAGATGCCGACACGGTGACAGCGGAAGACCTCATCAGTATGGTTTCGCAGGGAGAAATACCCTACACCGTGAGCGACGAGAATATTGCCCGCCTGAACAAGACCTATTTCTGGAACCTGAACGTCTCCTTAAAGATCAGTTTCCTGCAACGCTCTTCGTGGGTGGTTCGCAAAAGCAGTCCCCAACTGGCCAAGGCGATCGACGACTGGGCGTCCGACAAGGCGGGGACACATGTCTACAAGGCATTGATCAAACGCTACTTCGAACTCAGCAAGCAACCCATCACAGCCGAACTGCCGGAAGTCAAGAACGGCCATATCTCCCCTTACGACGACCTCTTTCGCAAACATGCCAAGAACATCGGTTGGGACTGGCAGCTGTTGGCCTCCATCGGCTACCAGGAATCCCGTTTCAATCCGGATGTCGTATCATGGGCCGGTGCAGAGGGATTGATGGGGATTATGCCGAACACGGCCAAGGCATTAGGTGTAACGCCTCATGAACTGAAAGAGCCGGACACGGGTATCCGTACGGGTGTGGATTGCCTGCGCCGCTTCCGCCAGGGGTTCGGGAAGGTGACAGACCCGGTCGAGAAGATCAAGTTTACGTTGGCTTCCTACAATGCCGGCATCGGGCATATCTACGACGCACAGCGGCTGGCAGAGAAGTACGGCAAGAATCCATACGTTTGGGATGACAACGTGGCCGAATATATCCGCCTGAAGAACGATCCGGAATACTACAACGATCCGGTCTGCAAGCACGGTTACCTGCGTGGCTCGGAAACCTTCAATTATGTGCGCGAGGTGATGGAACGCTACCACTATTACCTGGGTAAAACAAAAGCAAAATAGCCCCGCCCTCTAAAGCCTCTCATCCCATAATTCATAATTCTTAACTCATAATTCCCCTCTTTCCTGCATTTGTCCCACGAATTGTCCCACGGGTTTTTATGGCAGTTCGGGTAGTTAGTGATACTTTTGCCCCCGTCGGGTGAAACAAATACCTACCCGATTGTTGGTAAACCTGAGACCTTTCGTTATCTTTGCCCCGCGAGCACAGCGGAAGACTTGCAAGCCCGGAGCGCCGGTGCTTCTTCCGCAACCCTCGGTACATATTGATTTCGGAAAGCGTTTTAAGATATCATCTCTTACCAATCGAACTTCGCACATTTGATTTACACTGGAGAGATGGTAGCAACAAACGCTCACGTGCATTGTTTATATTGGCGGCTGCCTGCCCATGGCCGTACGTATAGGATAATGGCGTGAGTGCTGTTGCTTATCTTCAGTAAAGGTAATGCGAAGACCTGATTGGTAAGATAAGCGTAAACGGCATCTCACGCTTTTTTTGTGTCTGTACGTACGGTCCCGGAGTTTCTAATATTAACAATAAATCAAAAAGTATCATGAGCACAATCAATGCAATCGCTCATCTGAATGAGCTGACAAGAGAAATCGAGAACGACTATTACCTCACCGCGCAAGTCACGGCAACCCTCGGCGTGGACGACATCGTCGCCCGCATAGCCGCCCGCGAGATCGCGACGAAGAACGTCGACGGTACCGCGTTCATCAAGACCTTCCTCGACGAATGCGCCCGGGCAGCCGCCGAAGGCAACAACATCGTGACCCCCTTCTTCCGCAGCTCCATCGGCATCCAGGGCAGCGTCCTGGCCAACGACCTGGGGCATAACATCCCCGCCGACCGTCTCAAAGTGTCCGTCAACCTCACCCAGGGCGACGGTGCGCGCAAGGCCATCGAAAGCTGTGTCATCCACGCCTTCGAACAGTCAGGCGCCACAGGCCCCGTCATCCAGTCGGTCACAGACCCGACCGAGAACAAGCCCAACCACCTCAACCCCGGCGGCATGGCCCTTATCAGCGGTATGCGTCTTGCCGTGAAGGGGGACGATGCGAGCGTCGGCATTCTCTTTACGAGCGAAAAAGACGCTTCGAAAACAGTTTTCGTTGCTCCCAAGAGCTTGTCGCCCAATTCGCCGACTAAGTTACAGTTTGTTCTTCCGGCGGCGGTGACGGAGGGGAAGTGGTATGTTAGGGTGACGACACAATGTAGCAGCAACTCCGGCACATTACTCAAAGAACCCCGTTCGTACGACTATCCCGAAATTATCAAGGTAGGCGACGTCCCCGGCTATGAGCGTCCCGGCGAACTCTGATCCGAGTTGTTCATGGTCTATGAACCGGTAAGTTCATGGACCATGAAGCGGTAAGTTCACGGACTGTGAAGTGGTAAGTTCAGATACTGTGAACATGTAGTGTAAGAACTCCCTCCCCCGCTATCGCGGGTACTCCCTCTATAAAACAGAGGGAGAGCTTGAGAATGTTAAACACGCTATTCTTGCATATACATATTAATAGTAACTAATTATTAACTGTTACATTCCTAAACTCTCCCTCTGTTTATAGAGGGAGTACCCGCCTTCGGCGGGGGAGGGAGTGTAAACACAAATCTATAAACTTTTAATTATTAACTGTCACATTCCCAAGCTCTCCCTCTATTCATAGAGGGAGTACCCGCCCCTGGCGGGGGAGGGAGTGTAAACACAAATCAATCAAACAACATCATGAAAACAACCCCTCTCCCCCTCATCCTCCTCCTCTCCCTCCTCCTCCTTGCCCCAACCGCCAAGGCGGAAGGCGAGGTTACTAACACTTATTGGCAAGTTGGTCTTGCCAATGTCTCCGTCGGTACCGACGGGACGCCCACAGACGTCCTCGTCACCCTCCCCGACGCCTCAAACACCAACCGCGCCGACACCCTCTACACCGTCAAGACCGCAAAAGGCCTCGCCTGGATCGCAAACATCACAAACAGCAAAGACTCCGTCTACCAGGCAGGCGGCGAAGGCTACCTACCGCTCTACCCCCACCAGAAAGGCTTTAAGAATTGCACCGTCGAACTGGACGCAGACATTGACCTCACCGATCATTACTGGACGCCGATAGGAAAGACTTTACTTACCCCTTTCTACGGAACCTTCGACGGCAACCATAAGGTGGTAAAGGGGCTTAAGATAGAGGAGACAGACATCAATACACGTGCCGGCCTGTTCGGTCGCCTGCTTGGCAACGCCTGTAACCTGGGAATCCAAGTCGCTACGGCAGGGATAAAGGTGAAAGGTCAGCAGGTTAATGTGGGCGCTTTAGCCGGTTATACTACCAGCGCTATACAGAACTGCTTCGCCATAGGAGAAAACGGTGCCGCTATAGAAGCGGAAGCAACTTCCAACGGAATGCTCGGAGGCCTTATAGGTCAGAATATCGGAGGAAGTATCACAAATTGCTATGCGGCCCTCGACGTAAAGGGGATTGTCGGTAACAGCAGCATTGCTTATGTCGGCGGCCTTGTCGGGCATAATAATGGTAACATCAACCATGTATATGCCACAGGAAAGATAGAAGCAACCGGACAGACATTCTACATGGGCGGTGTGGTTGGTATACAGTTCGGCGTCACCCTTTCCCATGCTCTCGCCGCGAACAAGGAGGGCATAACCTCTGCGAACACCGCAACAAGTGACTTCTTAGGCCGTGTTTGCGGATATGTATATACTGCTGATATCCATACCGCCACCTGCTACGCCTCCACCAAAATACGGATGAACAACAAGGTGACAGGCATCGGTGAAGACCAATACGGCAAGCACATCGACGGCACCGATGCCGATACCGACACCGACCTCGGCGAGCTCTTCCCGACAGGCGACGACGCAGTTTGGGAATCCAGCGACGGCAACCTCCCCATCCTCAAAGGCTTCACCAGCAACTTACAAGGCACGACCGCAAAGACCGCCGTCTTCGACAGCCCGTTGGACCTTTCGACCCTCACGGCCAACAACGAGCAGACCTTCGTCGCCGACTCCCTCATCTTCTCCAACACCGAAGGGTGGAAACACAAGCATGGGACCAGCGGAAGTAAAGCCGCCTTTAGCGGCCGCGTAATAGGCACGAATACGTCGGGCGTACAACTTGCCATTAAGACAGACACAGCGGCAGTACTTAGCTTTAAAGACGGGACGGTGCTGACAGGGACTACATATAGTGCGATCCAAATTTGTGCAAGCCAGACCGCAGGGAAAGAAACCGACATAACCTTACGCTCCGAAGGGACGGTGACGGTGAAGAGCGGTGGCCAAAACGTTACTTCTATTCAAGTGAAAGAATCCACCACATGCCGCATCGACCCGAAAGGCCATTTCCTTATCTATGGAGGCTATAGTAATTACAATATGTTCAGTGGCGTGATGCAGTGGACGTGGGACTCTAACTCTGCCCCGAAGTCAGACGTAACCGTCAATTGGGACGGGGGAAGCGTCACGATACCATGCGATGAAAACAACACATATAAAAGACTCAGCACCAACCCCAGCGGCAACAACATAACCGTAAGGGTCGGCAAGGACTATCAGAAAGGAACGTTAAATTCAGATCCAAGTCAACAGGTCAAGAACTTTGTCAGCACATTCAATTTCGCAGATTCGGAAACGAGAGTAGCCATCATATATTCCGATATGCAAAGCGCCGCCGACAAAGGCACAGCCGACAACCCCTATGTCATCGACCTCGCCACCCTGTCCACCGACGCAAATGACGACGGCTATACCTACACCGACGCCGACAACCGGAAGGTCGTCACGCTCAATTACACAGGCAGTGACAGTGTTTATTACAGCATAGAGAATCAGGCCGCCAACGACGCCCACATCCTCCTGACCTCTGCCGCCAACCTCGCAACGCCCCTCTGCCTGAAAGCCCGCTCCGGCAGCTTCGTCGACAGCCTGCAAGTCCCCACCTCCGCAAACTGGACGCTGAAGGGCGACACCCTCAAAGCCTCCTACGTCGAAGTCGGCGGTGGGCTAAAGCTGGACGGGCCGGTGACGGTGGAGAATACGAAAACGAGTAATTACCCACTGAAAGTCTTAGCGGACGGTTCGGTCACAGCTAACGACGTGCTGAAAGCGTATGCGGCAGGAAAGGACGCTATCGACATTGAGGGGCAAGGTACCTTAACGATTGGTGGGGAAGGTAAGGTTTATACATACGGATGGATTAATGCAATCAATAGAAATAAACTTTCGATTGACAAAGGCGGCATACTGCGGTGTGCAGGATTTATTAACGGAAATGAGTTTGGTTTTCCCGTTATTCAATGGGACTTTACCAACAAGCCTAAAACGGAACTGGTAGCCAAGCATGGAAGCGAAGAAATCCGGTTTACCCGCGAGATGTTCGGCAAGTATCTCGACGAGGCTCAAACTTTTACCGCCAACGTGACGGAGGATGCCGAATACACGCTTTACCAAGTGACAGGGAACGGAGATGTTAAACTGATAGGGGCTACTCAGAAAGGAGATATAGTAGATGCATTCTCTGCTACTGCCGGTCAAATAGCTGCCTATAATTTGGTAGGAAAGCCAACGAAGATAGAAAACGAAAAGAGCATTACTATTACAGAAGACGGGGAAGACACGAAATATACGGATAGTAAGGGAACTACTCATGAGTTTCACGGCATCCTGGAAAACGTCACAGTGTCGTTGCTTAAGATAGAGGCAGGGGTCACGATGGCAATAAATAACGTCAATGTGGATAGCCTGGTGGTTAAGCAAGGTCTTTCTGCTTTGTTTCTGAACGGGGAGAATAAGCTCGACTCCATTGCTGTTGCTGAAAATGGTACATTGCTGCTTAAAACAAGCAGCACAAAAGGGCTTACCTGCTCGAAGGGAGTCGTAAACAGAGGGGGTTTCCATGATTATACCGGCCTGATTCGTTCCGTCACGATACCATTAGCCGATGGAGACGTTGTCTTTAGCCTGGATACACCTGCCGATGTGGAAGTTGCGCGGGGAGGTCAGACACAACTACAACCGTCGGGCAATATTCCGAGCGAGGCCGCTATAAAGTACTGGTGGTATATATTGAAGAATAACGAGTGGGAGCCGATAAGTGAAAGTATGGATTCCGACGATAAAGTTCAGACCTTCGGTGCCGGCAAATACCGGTGTTATGTAGAGGTGACATTAAGCAACGCCTCACTTAAATCCACGGGCACCACTGTCACAACCCTATTAACCTGCTACTTCACCGTCACCGAGAAGTCCACGCCTCCGGCCCCTCCCGTGGTCATCCCGACCTACTACACCGTCACCCTGCCCGCCGTGGAAGGCGCGACCTTTAGCCGTGCAACCGGCGAGACGACAGTGGAAGAGGGCACGAACTTCACGTTCTCGATCGCCCTCGATGCCGACTACGACCAGTCCGTTCCGGTCGTCACCACCAGCCGGGGCGAGACGATAGAGCCGCGTGCCGGCGACGGCCGATATGTGGTGCGCGACATCCAGGAAGACGTCGTCATCACCGTCACCGGCATCCGTCGCAACGACGACCCGACCGCCAATGCCGCCGTCACACCCGACGCCGTCCGCCTGTGGACCGCCTCCGGCCAGCTGCACATCAGCACGCCCGTAGCCGCCGACCTGCGCATCTACGCCTTCGACGGCAGCCTCCTCCGCTCCCTCCGCCTCCCTGCTGGCGAGACGGTGATGGAGGCACCCGCCGGGCCTTGCATCGTGGTTGTTGGCGACCGCCGGTTTAAGGTGGCGAGGTGAATGAGAGGAATTATGAATTATGAATTGAAACTGCCTGTTCCCGCGCTTGATGCGAGGACAGGCAGTTAACAGTTTAATATGTTTTTAATTATAGTGTCGGGAGTATCCCTTTCCCCTCTGGAGAGGGGATAAGGGGTGTGTTATCTTTCTGCCAGGTAACGGAAATTCACACACCCCCTGCCCCCTCTCGAGAGGGGAATAAGAATGACTTTTGACACACCTGCAACAAACATCGTTCTTTGAAATAACAGGAAGAATAGAGAGAAGAAAAGATATTTTCCATATATTTGTCTCTCGCAATGCATAACACATAATACATTACAGTCATGACCCGTCCAGAAATCGTACAACGCATCCGCGAAGTCCTCCGCCGCGTAGCCCCCGAAGCCCAAGCAATCCTTTACGGCAGCGAAGCCCGTGGCGACGCCCGCCCGGATAGCGATATCGACCTGTTGATATTGGTAGATAAGGAGCGGATAAGCCTGAAAGAAGAAGAGAAGATCACCGATCCTCTTTATGACATCGAAATAGAGACAGGTGTAATGATCAGTCCCCGCGTCTTTTCCAAAAAGCTATGGGGCAAGCTGGTCACCCCCTTTTATGAAAATGTAATGAGGGAAGGAGTACTGTTATGACAGACGAAGAAAGACGCATCCTTGTAACCTTGCGCCTGCAAAACGCAAAGGCTACATTATCCGAAATCCCCGTCCACTTATAGCACGGCTTCTGGAACACCGCCGTCAGCCGCATGTATTATGCCTGCTATTATGCCGTCGCCGCCCTGCTGTTGAAACACGGTATCAGTGTCAAGACCCATTCCGGCATCCGAAACGCATTCTGTAAGGAATTTGTGCTGCCCGGAATGGTTGACAAGGAGCAATCACGTTTCTACACCAACCTGTTCGACTACCGTCAAACCGGCGATTACGACGATTACATCATGATGGACGAAAGGAAGGTAACTGAGCTCTATCCGAAAGCCATCCTCTTCATCGACACGCTCGAGCGCCTGATAACCGAGACAAATTAAGTTCTTTTGCGGCCCCGCTTCGGGGCTCGGGGACAGGTCGCAATAACACGCTAAAAGGGGCGTACCTATATGAAAAGCCCTGTAATAGTGACACTCTTAGTGTCGCCATTACAGGGCTTTACTTATGGGAGGAGGATTACTTGCTGAAACGTTCTTTCAGTTTAGCCAACATATCCTTCGTCATGGAGTCGAGGTCGTACTCCGGCTTCCAGCCCCATTCCTGGCGGGCACAAGTGTCGTCCAGGGAGTTCGGCCATGATTCGGCGATAGCCTGGCGCAACGGGTCTACGTCGTATTCCATCTGGAACTCCGGCATATACTTCTTGATGTTGTTGAAGATGATTTCCGGGTCGAAGCTCATGGAGGCGATGTTGAAGGAGTTGCGGTGAACGAACTTCGTAGAGTCGGCTTCCATAATCTCGATAGCGGCGCGCAGGCCGTCCGGCATGTACATCATATCCATAAATGTACCCTGCTTGATCGGGCATACGAACTTTTCGCCTTTAGCGGCCGAGTAGTAGATATCGACTGCATAGTCTGTCGTACCGCCGCCCGGAGGTGTCACGTATGAGATCAGGCCGGGGAAGCGTACGGAACGCGTGTCGACACCGAAACGGATATTGTAGTAGTCGCTCAACAGCTCGCCGGAGACTTTCGTCACGCCGTACATGGTGCGCGGGTTGCGGATCGTGTCCTGCGGAGTTTTGTCCTTCGGCGTGTTATTGCCGAATACGCCGATCGAACTCGGTGTAAACACTGCACAATGCATTTCGCGAGCTACTTCCAATACATTAAACAAACCGCCCATACCGATCTTCCAGGCAAGCTGCGGTTTCGCTTCTGCTACGGCAGACAGGAGGGCTGCCAGGTTATAAATCGTATCTACTTTGTATTTGGACACTGTCTCGGCAATCTGCTGCTCGTTCGTAATGTCCACGATTGCAGAAGGCCCTGATTCCAGCAATTCGCCTTTCGGTTCCTGTCCGGGGATATAACCTGCTACAATGTTACCACCGTAGATACTTCTCAACTTCATGGTCAGTTCCGATCCGATCTGGCCGGTAGAACCAATAACTAATACATTCTTCATTGCGTTTGATGTTCTTTTAAGTTTTTTTCCGAGGCAAAGGTATAGAGAATAAATGCATTCCTACACGAATTTCTTATGTTTTTTTAGTCTATATATTCAAAAAAAGTGTGACCTTTGCCTCTGCCTAATTGAATATCGACAATTGTCAATTAAAATAATACTAACAAAAAACAAACGTTATGTACGGTAAACTGAAAGAATTCCTGACACAGGAGCTGGCAAACATCAAAGCTGCCGGATTGTATAAGAACGAGCGTATCATCACTACTCCCCAACGGGCTGACATCAAGGTAAACGCAGGAAGCGACGTGTTGAACTTCTGTGCAAACAACTATTTAGGCCTGTCGGACAACCAACGTCTGATCAAAGCAGCTAAAGAAGCTATGGACACACACGGATACGGTATGTCGTCCGTCCGTTTCATCTGCGGTACACAGGATTTGCACAAACAGTTGGAGGCTGCTATCTCCGATTACTTCAAGACAGAAGATACGATTTTGTATGCTGCCTGCTTCGACGCTAACGGCGGATTGTTCGAACCGTTGTTCACGGAAGAGGATGCCATCATCTCCGATGCATTGAACCATGCTTCCATTATCGACGGCGTACGTCTGTGCAAGGCTAAACGCTATCGCTATGCGAATGCCGACATGGCAGACCTGGAACGTTGCCTGCAGGAAGCCCAGGCACAGCGTCACCGCATCATCGCGACAGACGGTGTGTTCTCGATGGACGGAAATGTTGCTCCGATGGACAAGATTTGCGAGTTGGCCGAGAAGTACGACGCATTGGTGATGGTCGACGAGTCTCACTCTGCCGGTGTTGTCGGCCCGACGGGACACGGCGTTGCCGAACAGTTCGACTGCTACGGAAAGGTGGATATCTTCACCGGTACATTAGGTAAGGCATTCGGTGGCGCTATGGGCGGATTCACGACCGGAAAGAAAGAGATCATCGATATGCTGCGCCAGCGTTCACGTCCTTATCTGTTCTCCAACTCAGTTGCTCCGGCTATCGTAGGCGCCAGCTTGGAAATGTTCAAGATGTTGAAGGAGAGCGATGCTTTGCATACGAAACTGATGGGCAACGTCAGCTACTTCCGCGACAAGATGATGGCTGCCGGTTTCGACATCAAACCGACTCAATCGGCTATCTGCGCCGTTATGCTGTATGATGCTAAACTGTCTCAGGACTTCGCTGCCCGTATGCAGGAAGAGGGTATCTATGTAACCGGCTTCTACTATCCGGTAGTACCGAAAGACCAGGCCCGTATCCGCGTACAGTTGTCCGCCGGCCACGAAAAAGAACATCTGGACAAGGCGATTGCCGCCTTCATCAAAGTAGGAAAAGAACTGAAGGTTATCAAGTAAGTTTTCTCCTCTCAAAAGACAAAGGGCGAAGTCAGGAAACTGTCTTCGCCTTTTTCATTTAAAACGACTGCTCTTCTGAAGAAAAGAGCTATCTTTGCCCTATCACAAATAAACCTTCAACCTCCTATATAAAAACAGATAAATAAGATTATGCAACTCAGTAACTATCATAGTCATTGTACCTTTTGTGACGGGCGGAGCACGCCGGAGGACTTCGTTAAGTTTGCCGTTTCGCATGGATTTCGTGCCTACGGCTTTTCTTCCCATTCGCCGCTGCCGTTTGAGACGTTCTGGAATATGTCGAAGGATGATATGCCTGAATATCTGATGGAGATCCAGCGGCTGAAGAAGAAGTATGGTGACCAACTGGAAATATATGTCGGGCTGGAAATCGACTTCTTAGATGAGACCTATAATGCCTCTATCCCCTATTTCCGGAACTTGCCGCTCGACTACCGCATCGGTTCCATTCATTTCCTGCCGGTAGCCCTTCCGCTTGCGGAAGAGAATATGGTTTGTATAGACGGTTCTTTCAGGGACTACCGGAACTCCGTCGACACCTATTACGAAGGGGATATCCGCAAACTGGTCGCCCGCTATTTCGACTCCACGCTAAAGATGATCGAGGCCGGCGGGATCGACATCGTCGGACACATGGATAAAATCTATATGAACGGACAGAAATATGAAGCCTTCGACCTGGAGGCGGACTGGTACCAAAAGCCGCTCGACGACTGCCTGCACCTGATTGCCGAGAAAGGGCTGATGGTCGAAGTCAACACCAAAAACCTGCAGAAGAAACAAGAGCTTTACCCGCATCACGATTACCTGCACCGCCTGCGTGAACTGGATATTCCGGTAATGGTCAACTCCGACTGCCATTATCCCGACCTGGTGAACGATGGACGCGCCGAGGCATTCGAACTGCTGAAAAAAGCAGGATTCAAATCTACTCGCGAGCTTATCGGCGGAAAATGGGAAGATGTAGCAATTTGAGACATTTGTAACAGAAACGTAACATGTATTTCATTCCTTCGAAATACCGAACTGCGTCCTTTGCAGAAATAAATTATATTTGTAATAAATAAGACACATCGGTTATGGATATGCAAAAGATTCTTGTGGTGGACGATGAAGAGGATTTGTGTGAGATCCTTAAGTTCAATCTCGAAATAGAAGGATATGAAGTAGACACCGCCTTCAGTGCGGAGGAAGCCCTGAAGATGGATATCCCTTCTTACCAATTGCTGCTGCTGGACGTCATGATGGGTGAAATATCCGGTTTCAAGATGGCCAGTATCCTGCAGAAAAACGAGAAGACGGCCGGCATCCCTATCATCTTCCTGACTGCCAAAGATACGGAAAACGATATGCTGACAGGCTTCAACCTGGGAGCAGACGACTATATCTCCAAACCATTCTCGATCCGCCAGGTCGTAGCCCGTGTGAAAGCAGTCCTACGCCGCACGACCGATAAAGAGAAACCGCAGGAAAACGAGCGTCTCGAATACGAAACACTTTCGCTCGACATAAAGCGCATTAAGGCGACTGTCGACGGACAGGAGGTGTCCCTCACCAAGAAGGAATTCGAAATACTAAGACTGCTGTTGGAGAACAAAGGAAATGTATTCTCGCGCGAGGAAATCCTTTCCCGGATATGGAAAGACGAGGTCTACGTGCTCGACCGCACCATAGATGTAAACATCACCCGGTTGCGGAAGAAGATCGGGCCGTACGGAAAGAACATCGTCACCCGCCTCGGTTTCGGTTATTGTTTTGAAGGCTAATCAAAGAGTACGAAGATGGTTAAAATAGAATCGGGGACAAAAAACAGAATACCTTTCAGCCAACGGCTCTTCTGGTCGATATTCGCCATGTTCCTGGGATTTACGGCTTGTTTCCTGTTGTTCCAGTATCAAAGGGAGCGGGAGTTTGCACAGGAGAAGTTGAATAATGTACTGGGAAATTATAACTACCAACTGTTTCGCCGCACGCAGCAGGCCGAAGACATTAATAAGGTTGTCCACCTGTTTATCAGCGAGATCCCGCAAAAGGACCTGCGCGTCACGATTATCAATCCTGACGGCAAAGTCCTCTTTGACAACAGCGGGGCAGAAGAGTTCAACAACCATAACGACCGTAGCGAAGTGCGCAAGGCACGCCTCTACAACGAAGGGTTTGCCATCCGCTCGTCCAACTCGACGGGAAAGCGCTATTTCTACACGGCCACAAATATAGGCGGATACATCTACCGCTCCGCCCTGCCCTGGGACCCGTACACGCAACGCGTCCTGACGATCGACACGGATTTCGTCTACTTCATGGCCCTGATGACGCTGATATTCTTTTTCGTCCTCTCCCGCTTCACGTTCAGCATCGGGCGGACGATCTCGAAGCTGCGTGATTTCGCCTTGAATGTGGAAAAAGACCGGATACCGGAAAACGAATATACATTCCCGAATGACGAGTTGGGGGATATCTCCAAGAATATCGTCAGCCTCTATCACCGCCAGCAGAAGGCCAAAAACGAGCTTTCAATGGAACGCGAGAAGCTGATCAAGCACTTCCAGTATGCCAAAGAAGGATTTGCCATGTTCACAGCGGAAGGCAGGGAGATATTGTCCAACATCCTCTACGTGCAGTTTGCCAACGTGATCTCCGACATCCAGATACGTCAGTCGGAAGATGCGATCGACATACCGGAACTCGAGCCGATCCACCTTTTCCTGAGTAAGAATATCCCCAATACGAACCGCAAGCGGAAAGTCTTGCGCGAATCGGTCACGGTGGACAAGAACGGGAAGATTTTCCTGATCGAATGCATCCTGTTCCTCGACAACAGCTACGAGATATCCATCAACGACATCTCGCGCCAGGAGGAAGAGAGCCGGATGAAGCGCCAGTTGACGCAAAACGTCGCGCACGAACTGAAGACCCCCGTCAGCAGCATCCAGGGCTATTTAGAAACCATCATCAGCAACCCGACACTGCCGGACGAGAAGCGTCAGTTCTTCCTCGAACGCTGCTACTCGCAGAGCACGCGCCTGACGGGTCTGCTGCGTGACATCTCCGTGCTGAACCGCCTGGACGAAGCCTCCGAAATGTTCGAGCTGTCGGATGTGAACATCCCGAAACTGATCGGCGAGATCGAGAAGGAATGCTCGAAAGAGATCGAGGAAAAGAAGATCACGACGGAAGCAATCCTGCCGGGCAACCCGATGATATACGGCAACTACTCGCTGCTCTATTCTATCTTCCGCAACCTCTACGACAACGCGATCGCCTACGCCGGCGACGGCATCCACATCACGGTCAACTGCTACAAGGAAGATCCGAAGTTCTATTACTTCAGCTTCTCGGATAACGGCGTCGGCATCTCCGAAGAACATATCAACCGTATCTTCGAACGCTTCTACCGTGTCGACAAAGGCCGCAGCCGCAAGGTCGGCGGGACCGGACTGGGCCTCTCCATCGTCAAAAACGGCGTGAACTTCCACAAGGGACAGATCTCAGCCAAGAGTGGACTGGGCAAGGGAATGACCTTCTTCTTCACCTTAAAGAAAAAGATCTGATCCTACTCCACATGTATGCTCTCCACCGGATTCTCCCGGGCTGTGCGCCAGTTCTGGAAGGAGACGGTGAGGAGGGTGACAAGTAGAATGATGCCGAAGGCCAAGACAAAGACCCACCAGTAGACCGGCGTCCGGTAAACAAACGTCTTCAGCCAACCGGAAGCCAACATATAGGCGACAGGCGTAGCCAGAATGAAGCAGACGACCACGATATAGAAATATTTGCGGTTAAACATCAGCAGTATATCCGCCACCGTCGCCCCGTGCACCTTACGGATACCGATCTCCTTCCGGCGGTATTGCGTCTCGAAAATCACCAGGCCGAAAACACCTACTATCGAGATCAGGATCGCCAATACACTGGACCACGTCACCATCTGCTTCACGAACTCCTCGCGATGATAGAGCTGGTTGTACAGGGAGTCGTAGAACTCGATCTCCAACGGATAGGATGCATCTATATTGGCCGCAGCTTCGCGGATATAGCCGACGACTTTCTCTGCATCGGCACCTGCACGCAACCGGATGTATGAGAAATTGAGCGGCTGCATCACCTTCGGCGTCGACACTAAGAAGGCCATATTGGTTTTCTCCTCGCGCATCGAGGTCAACAACACGTCGTCGGTAAAGCCCACGATGCGGCCCGGCCCCCAGCCCATATCGACCAGGTCGCCGAGGTGGAGGTCGTTCGCCTTGCGCGCCGTCTCGTTGAAGACGAAATGGTTCAGACTATCCCGCTCGTCCGTACGGCTGAAATTATCCCCCTCTGTCAACCGGATGCCCATGACATCGAGGAAGGATGGCGAGACATTGAGCAGAAAGCCATTAAACGTTTCTTCCTTATAGGAGAATTCATACGTGGAATAAGAATCCTCGCCTCCGAACTTCTGGAAAGCGAAGGCAACGTCCTCGATCTCCGGATACTTCATCAACTGATCGACATACGCATCGCGATGCTTGCCCGACATCTCGTTGCTCAACTCAGCTATCACAATCCGGTCACGGTCGAAACCTAAGTTATAATGCCGCATGAAGTAGTTCTGCAACTGGATGATGCAAGCCCCGACAATCAGAGCGATAGAAACGACATACTGCAACCCGATCAATGCCGTACGCAGCCGCTTCCCGGCAGGCGACAGCCCGAAACTCCCCTTCAACACCAATGCCGGAGGGAAAGACGTAATGTAATAAGCCGGATAGACACCCGCCAACACGCCGACCAGCAAAGCAATCGCCCCCGTCACAGTCACGACGGAAAGATTGGATAGTAAACTGATATCCGCCTCGACAAACGAGAGGAACTGCCCCCTATTGAGCAGGTAAATCCAGACAAGCGCCAGGACATAGGCAACAAGGCAAATCCCCGCCGCCTCTACTAATAGCGAAAGGCGGAGCGCCCCGGCAGGGCTTCCCAACACTTTCTGCGTATTGATACTCCGGATGCGCATCGGCGTCAACGCCGTACTGAAATTCATATAATTGACAGCAGCTATCAACAAGATCAGCCAACCGATAAAGAAAAGCAGGCGCACCGTGTCCGGGCTTTGCGTCTTCAGCGGGCTTGCGCCCCATACATCCTGCATATTCATATAATGTATATCCTCGAGCGGGATCAGATGCAGGTGCAGATGCTCCGCCCCCCAGATCTGCGAGTAGTCGAACGTACGGTTAAAGTTGTCCTCCACGGCGGCGGCAGACTCCGGGCTGTCGAGCAGCAGGTAGCACAGCCAGTTCGACCCGCCCCACTCCGTCGGTTTGCGGAAAGAGGCGTCGATCGCCATGTAGATATTGTTGCTTAGCTGCGTATTCTCAGGGAAATCGCGGTAGACGGCCCCCACCGTCATGTTTTTTACCGTCTTGGTCCAGACCCAGTCGTGCGAATGGATCTGTCGGCCGACAGCCGGTTCGCCGGCGAACATCCGCCGTGCCAGGCTCTCCGGAATGATCGCCTTCTCCGGGTCCTCGAGGCAACTTCCGTCGCCCTCGACAAAGGTGAATCCGAAGATATTCACAATATCGGGATGACAAGTCGTGACCCGTTCACGGAACCCCTTCTGGTCGTTCCCCTCACCGATTGTAAGGTAGTAGCGCTTATCGTAAGGCGTAATCAGCGTCCCTGCCTCGATATGCGGAGACGAGGCGATCAGCACGTCAGGGAATGCCCCCGGATAGATCACGCGCCCGTCGGCCATGACACTGTCACAAAGTTCAGCCAGAAAAATCCTTTCCGCCTTCGGATGACAACGGTCGAAGCCGTAATCATACCGTACCTGCATCATCAGGATCAGAAACGCGGCAAAAGCAACCGAAAGCCCGGCAACATTCAGGAACATCGCCATCTGAAAACGCCGGAACATGCCAAGAAAATTACGTACAAGTGTCTTCATCTTCCAAAATTCATAATTCAAAATTCATAATTCCTAACCTTACTCTATATGTATGCTCTCCACCGGATTCTCCGTCGCCGCCTGCCAGTTCTGGTACGTCACGGTAATGGCCGTCACCAACGCTATCACTAAAAAGGCCAGCGCAAATGCCCACCAGTAGATCGGTATGCGTGAAGAGAAATTCTCGAGCCATTTGTTCACCCCGTACCAGGCAATCGGCGCGGCGATCACGAAGCAGACCACGACGACACGCAGGTAAACGAGATTGAACATCGCCAGTATCTCCCCGATCGACGCCCCGTAGACCTTGCGGATGCCGATCTCCTTGCGCCGGTACTGCGTCTCGAAAAGCACCAGCCCGAACACGCCCACGACCGAAAGGACAATCGCTAAAAGCCCGAACAGCGAGATGATGTTCTTTATATATTGCTCCCGGTGATAAAGCTGGTCGAACACCGAATCGTAGAAACGGATGTCCGCCGGATAAGCCGGGTCGATCTCCGCCAACGCCTTGCGGATATGAGCGACTGCCTCCTCTGCGTTCGTCCCCGCCCGCAGGCGGATATAAGAGACCGGCTTCGGATCATTATTAACGATGAAGGCTACATCCGCTTCCTCTCCCCCGATCCGGAAAGAAACAACCCGTACATCGCCGGTAAATCCGGCAATATATCCTTTCATGCTACCTGAAATCTCACGCCCCGCCTCCATCTGTATACGTTCGCGGGCAGAACGGTTATAGATGAACGTCGTTATCGAATCATTTTTAGCATCTGCCTCCGTAAAATCGCGTCCCTCGGTCACTTCCATTCCCATCACGCGCAGGAAGTTCCACGAAACAGGCAGCATATAGGTATAAAACTCCTGATCGCCGTACTTCATCGGTTGCATCATATACGTGTCCATGCCTCCGACCAGGAGTGACGAAAAAGCCACATCCTCGATTCCGGGATATTCCTTTAGTTTAGTCGAATAGACATCTTTGTGCAACATGGCGATCTCCGGATTCAGCTCGACGATAGCGATCTGGTCCTTGTCGAACCCTAAGTTGAACTCGCGCATGTGCCGGTTCTGCAACTGGATGAATATCGCCCCGATAATCAATCCGATCGAAATGATATACTGAATGCCGATCAGCACCGTACGCATCCGCCGCCCGCCGGCCGAAAGCCCGAAATTGCCTTTCAACACTAACGCAGGCGGAAACGAAGTCATATACCACGCCGGATAGCTCCCGGCAATCAACCCGACCCCGACCGAGACAGCCAGCAGGAGCGCCATCAGCCCGGTATGGTTCCGCAACAACGTGTCGGCCTCGACAAACGACAGCCACCGCGACTCGTTGAGCACATAGACCAGCGCGAATGCGAACAGGCAGGCCACCAGGCTGATCAGAACCGCCTCACCCGTCAAAGCCATGCGAAGCTCGCCGGCAGAACTGCCTAATACCTTCTGCGTATTGATACTTCTCATCCTGACAGGAGCCAGCGAGGTGCTGAAATTGGTAAAATTGATCCCCGCAATCAGGATAACCAACAGGGCAACGAGCAGCAGGAGGCGGACGGTCGACGGATCGCCGGCCTTGATATAGTCGCCCAGTGTCGTCGGCAGATAATAAATATCGGTCAGCGGCACGAGGCTGATGTGCATATCCTCACTTTTATAATGTTCTCCAAAATTGAACGTACGATTGAAGTTATCCTCGACCGTCTGGCGCGACTCCGGCTTGTCGAGCAACATATAGCCGATGAAACATTGCGTGCCCCAATCTCCCTTTCCGAAATCCTCGACTGGTATATATATGTAATTCTCCAACTGCGTGTTTTTCGGAAAGTCTTTATAGACGGCTCCTACCGTCATACTGGTCGATTCGCCGAGAGCATGGGTCGTCGTAATAGGCTGCCCGATGGCAGAGGCATCGTCAAACATACGCCGGGCCAGGCTCTCGGGTATCATGGCCATATCTGGGTTCTGCAGGCAGTTACGATCGCCCTCGAGGATCGTAAAGTCGAACACATCGACGATATCCGGATAGCAAAGACCCAATTTCTCCTGAAATCCGCGTAGTTTTTCCCCTTCGCCAACCTTAAGATAAAAAGGATACCAGGTCGTCATGATCAAAGTAGACTTCTCGATATGCGGCGACGACTGAAAGACAGCGTCGGCAAAAGCCCTCGGGATGATCGGAGCATATTTATCATCACTATCCCTGACGCGGTCCAGGCGCACTACCCGGTCGGCGGTCGGATGACAACGGTCGAAGTCGCGCTCGTATTCGATCTGCATCATAATGATCAGAAAGGCGGCAAAGGCAACCGCAAGCCCGGCAACATTCAAGAATGTCGCCATCCGGAAGCGACGGAAAACGCTGAGGAAATTACGCAGAAGTATCTTCATAACAGATTGTGTTTTGTTTGTTTGCCTGATATAAAGCAAAAACCATGCCAGTAAACATAAGATATTGAACAACAAATAGATGCACAATACCTTCTTTTCCCCTTCTGTCAAGAAATTAGACAGAGGTGTCCAAGATTTTTACAGTCGAATCAGGTAAAAAGGGGATGAATGCGGCCTGTTTCCCGGCGATCCCACGTCGGATATTATAAAAGTCTTGGAAATTAAAGGCTGAAATAGTTGTTTCCTACTATATTTAGTGTACATTTGCCAACGATGTGACGCCCGCCGGGAAGCCGGGAGGGAAAAACATCCCGGCATGCAGCATGCGAGCATGAAAACAAAAAAAAACAACCCGGCATGCGGCATGCGAGCACAAAACAGAAAAAAAACAACCCGGCATGCGGCATGCGAGCATAAAAACAGAAAAAAACAGCCCGGCACGCGGCATGCGAGCATAAAAACGAAGAAAAACACATCGGCACGCGGCATGCGAGCACGAAATGAATATAAATAAACTGATTATTAACAAAAACAAAAGATCATGTCAGAAATTACAGCGTTAAACTTAGGTCTACTTCAACAAGACGAAGATTTCGGTTTCCACAACATCGCCCTCGCGGAATTCCAAAAGTGCACAGACTCTAAAATCACAGAGTTAGTAAACAACTACAAAGCCAAATACGACCTGTTCGACGAGACGATGAAAGTAGGTGGCGGCGAGAACGTGCTCTCCTACGACGTCACCCGCCTCGACCAGATCCGCGATGAAGCATACGTAGGACTGAAACGGCAAAACAATGTCGCCCTGAATGATTTCGATCCGGTGAACGCCGAGATTGCCCGCCAGGTAGACATCATCCTGCGCCGCAACGGAGATCCCACAGCCCTTCCCTACCTGGCTGAAAACAGTGCGATCATCAATCTCGTTCAGGACCTCGAAGCATTCGACAACCACGAGGAAGAAGAGCAACGCCCGGGCGAACTCTCCCTCCCGGCCAGCTCGCCGCTCGACGGCGTTTCGCTGGAAGGCGTCACCAACCGCCTTCAGAAGATAGGCCTCGACAGGTGGGTGGCACGGCTGAAGGAGGCGAATGAAAAATTCATCACCTTCTTTACGGACCGTAACAGCCAGCAGGCAACCCTCGTCACCGGCGCAACAAAGGCCGCCCGCCAGGAAACGGACACCGCCTACCGCGCCGTCGTCAAACGCCTCAACGCACTGGCCGAAATCAACGGCGACGCCGACTACCTGGAAATCATCAACGAGATGAACCGCCTCATCGACCGCCAAAGAGCCATCCTCGCCACCCGCAAAACCCTCAACGCCAAAGCGGCTGCCCAGAAAAAAGCGGAAGAAGATAAAAAGGAGGATGACAAAAAGGAAGAAGAAACTACCGACAAAGAAAAACCGGGTGACGGAGGAAGACCGAGTGAATTGTAAGGAATTAGAAATTATGAATTAAAAGAAGAAAGGCGGTGTTTTGACATACCGCCTTTTTTCTTTTAAAAGATATGGAAGTTGTTAAATGATGATTTGTCAGTGAATATCGTATTTGTGATATAGCGTCGGGAGTATCTGTTTCCCCTCTTGAGAGGGGATAAGGGGTGTGTTAT
>URZO01000069.1 GCA_900552465.1 uncultured Parabacteroides sp.
ACTAATTGCTGAATTGTAGGCATTTCTTTTCTTTTTTAAACTTTGAATGTGTTATTATTATAATTATCTATTTCTTTATTTTGAGCTGCAAAGGTACGCATTCTTTTCGGACTATCAATCATTTAAGTCCACTTTATTATACACTTCGCGCTAAAAACGGTGCAAAGTTACGCATTTGTTCCCGTATCACAAGACCAACCTTTTATCCATTTACAGATAATTAACAATTATTTCATCAAGAAGAGGACATTCATTAAGTTTCCGCTCCTTTAGCGTTTGCGATTCGATGCCCATCGAAGTTGCAGCCGATGCCCATCGAAGTTGCAGCCGATGCCCATCGAATCGCAAACGGACTGCAGTCCGTATAATGAGCCCTATATCAATAATTACTTGAAGCGTTTTTCCAGCTCATCATCCGTCAATAGCGAGATGATCGTCTTGCCGTCGGGAGTCAAGTTAGAATCCGGGCAGGAGAAAAGAGTGGCGATCAGATTATCCATTTCTTCAGCGGAAAGGACTTTGCCGGGGCGGATAGCTGCGGCTTTTGCCAGGGAAAGTGCCAGCGATTCACAAATTTCCTCATGTACCTCACAGCCTGTTTCGATAGCGCGGCTGACCATGTCGCGCACCAGGGCTACCGTATCCAGATTCTCGATACCGGCAGGCATGCCGTTGATGGCATAACTGTTGTTCCCCAGATGGGTCAATTCAAAACCGATGAAGTGCATATCATTCAACAAAGACGGCAAAACAGCCGCCTCGGCAGTCGTAAACTCCACTACTTCCGGGAAAAGCATCTGTTGGGAGGCGCCTTTCTGTTGACGTATATTCGTGATATATTGGTCGAAGAGGATGCGGACATGGGCACGATGTTGGTCGATCAGAGCCAGACCGGACTTCAACGATGTGACGATATATCTCCCTTTATACTGATAGCAGGGATTAGACACATCATTAAACAGACCTGTAGAAGAATCCGCCGCAGCCGCTTCACCGACATCGGCCACAGGTTCTGAGAGATCTGGCAGCAGGGCATCCGTCAAATCTGCGTCCTGACTAACAGCAGAACGGTCTTCCTCAAAATCCTGATAGAGCTTGGACCAGTCGAACTCCGGTTTCTTATAGGAAGAGGATTCAAACGGATTATAGCCGGCATCCACCTGCACGCGGGGAGCTTTATAAGAGGCAGTCTCCTTGACAGGATTATAGACCGGGATGTCGATAGCGCCCTCCACATCGAAGTCGATTGTAGGGATAGCGCTCGATTTGGCCAGCGCTTCGCGGGTTGCCGCCATCAAGATTTGCCAGATCGGTTGTTCGTTTTCAAACTTGATCTCCGTTTTGGTCGGATGTATATTCACATCTATCGTAGAGGGATCGAGCGTGAAATAGATAAAATAGTTCGGCTGTTCGCCTTGCGGGATCAATTGTTCATAGGCCTGCATCACGGCTTTGTGGAAATACGGGTGCTTCATAAAGCGTCCGTTCACAAAGAAATATTGCAAAGCTCCCCGTTTCTTGGCCGAATCGGGACGACCGACAAAACCGGAAACCGTAACCAACGAACTTTGGGCATCCACCGAAAGCAGCTTTTGGTTCAGCGTCTTGCCATATACATTAATAATACGTTGCCTCAGGCCGGACTCCGGCAGGTTGAAAATCTCCGTATCGTTATGATAGAGCGACAGGGCGACCTGCGGATTCACCAAGGCGATCCGTTCAAATTCGTTGATGATATTCCGGAACTCCGTCTCGTTCGATTTCAAGAACTTGCGACGCGCCGGGACATTAAAGAAAAGATTCTTGACAGAAAATATACTCCCCTCGTTACAAGCATCCGGCTCGATGCTTTCCAGGTTGGAACCGGAAAAGACAAGATGCGAACCCAGTTCCGTCCCCCTCAGGCGTGTACGAAGCTCAACCTGCGAAACAGCCACGATCGAAGCAAGCGCCTCACCGCGGAAACCCATCGTATGCAGGGAGAAAAGATCGTCAGCCGATGAAATCTTAGAAGTTGCATGCCGTTCGAAAGCCATACGGGCGTCCGTCTCGGACATACCTTTCCCATCATCGATCACCTGGACCAATGTACGGCCGGCATCTTTAATATTCACCTGAATATGTCCGGCACCGGCATCAACCGCATTCTCCACCAGCTCCTTCACAACAGAGGCAGGACGTTGGATCACCTCGCCTGCCGCTATCTGATTGGCAATACTGTCGGGAAGTAAATGTATTATATCGCTCATTACATGAACAAATACCAGAATATGCCGGCTAAAATAGCAACGGCCAATAACAGTTTTACATTCTTATAGGTACGACTACGGGAATCATGTCCATTGTCGCGGCTCTTTTTCAAATGGGAAGTACCTTCGACAAAGCTGCCTTTGATCTCAGCCTTGTAATCGTCGATCGACAGCTCGTCGTCCATCCCAATCTCTCGCTTCACCTTACGAATACGATCTTCCATTGCCTCTTTATGAGGATCCCAATAGATCGGTTTGTGATCGAATTGGCGAGGTTTCCGTACATTATAAAATGAGAATAACGCCATAGTCTTTTATTGTTTATAAATACTGTGCTAATGTACAAATTTATTGCTTCTCTTCGGCGACTCTGCCGCTTTTCTTTTCACCACCTGGTAAATATCATCTTTGTCCTTCGGGCGCAGATAGTCGAACCAGTAGAAATCTTTCAGCATTTTCTGATCGGGCTTCAAGTCCGGGATCGGTGTCATACTACCGGTCGGAGTCGGCCAGATCTTCAGTTTATCCAGCTTGTTTTCTTTCACCCAAATAGTCAGGAAACCGCTCTTGGTCTCATTCATCCCCACTTTGGCCCCGTCTTTTTCCAACGGATAGAAAATAGATTCGGCATTTCCCGCCACATCGATCTGACTGAGCGCCTGTCCTTCGAAATAGGCTTTCAGGTCGTTTCCTTTCAGCTGGTTATAATAAGTCGAATCGACATGCTGGGCGGCGAAAGCGAACTGGATCACGTGGGCGTACTCGATCGTACTGTCATTCATATAAATGGCAATCGTATCGCCGTACAACTGATATTGTTCGTTCCAGATAACCGGTTCCGTATACATATATAATACGGAATCACGTGTATTAAATTGCATGGAGTCGCAAACCCCTTGCATATCTGTCCGGTAAAAGCGAACGCCGTAATAGGCTTTAATCTCCCGGTAGGCCGAGTCGACTGTTATCATCTGCAAGGTATCGGCATGCAGGAAAAGCGTATCACCTTGCGAATATTCAAGGAAACGGGCACTGTCGGTCGCAAATGCGTAGTCAGTCTGTTCGTTATAATAGCCGTAATTGCCTTCCAGGGTCACATGTTGCGCCGTATCGATCAGGATCATATTTCCGTAGACCTCTCCCATACCCGAATCCCGGTTATAGAAGATCGAGTCACCAATGAGGATCTTTTCACCCGATTCCACCTGCGAACGGTCCAACAAAAGGGATGTATTGTTTTCCGTATCATACCACCCCCGAGAAGTATGGATCGTCCCGCTATCCGAAACAATGACGGATGGTCCTAAAATAGTTGAGATCTTCGTTTCCGTATCATAGTGCAAAGTATCGGAATACAAGGTAAAATCAGGATTCTCGAGCTGCACGCTGTCATTAAAGACCGCCAGCTTCGTACCCGGAGAATATTGTCCATAGAACGAGGTCAGCTGATTGAGAGAATCGACAATCATCCCTCCTTCGAAATAATATCCGATATTCGGAATCCGCTCATAATTGAGACTGTCCGTAAACAGCGTCACCTCTCCGTTTTCCATCCGGACATTCTCACGCAGATAAGCTATTTGCGTATTACCGTCATAAAACAGGTAATCACCATAGATGAACAAGGTGTCTCCCTGCTCCATCCGGACATTGCTGAATGCTTCGAGCGAATTGGTCTGTTCAAAGAAATAAGCGCTGTCGCAATACATATACGAACTATCGTGCCGGAAGCAGACATCCCCGTTCAGGATCTGTGCATCGGGCATGATATCCTTGTCAAACGAAAGCGTGTTCGTATGTTCCAGATAAACTTTCGTCTTTTGGACCGGGACCGTATCGGACACCAGCAGGCTGTCGCCGGCCATCAAGCTGTCCGGCGGAGCGACCGTTATGGTTTGTGCAGAGATGACGGTCGTATCTGTAACGGCTTTGGTAGCGGCAACAGTGTCAATACGGATAATGCTGTCCTGGGCTTGTGCAAAAGCGCAGACCGTCGACAGAAAAAACAGAGCTATGAAAATAAGTTTACTTACAGTCTTCATTCTTTAACCCAGCCCGGGAACTGGAAGTCACAATTACGCCAGCCTTCGCTGATACGCACATACGTGCTTTTCTGCTTCTTAATGATCCAGTTATGCAGCAACTCTTCGCGCTTCCGGCCTTCGACAATCGCTTTCAATGCCTGATAGTCGTCCGAGATATTTGCCTTATGCTGGTCCACTCTGGCTTTCAATTTTACAATAGCAACCACTTCTTTCTGCTTGTCGTTGATCATTGTGAAAGGCTTGGAGATGTCACCTACCTGCATGGTATAGACAATCTTACCTATCTCCTGCGGCAACTCGGCCATTTCAAACTTCGGAGTACCGCTGTGATTGCCTTCATAATTCTGGTTCACCATCAAACCTTTGTTATTTCGCGTATCCTTATCGGCAGAGACAAAGGTAGCCGCTTCTTCAAATGTAAATTTCTTGGCAGTCAAATCAGCGTAGAGCGAATCCATACGAGTCATACATTCGTTCAACTCCTTATCCGACACCTTCGGTTTCAACAGGATATGGCGGCAGTTGATACGGTCGCCGCGCTTTTCGATCAACTGGATAATATGGAAACCATATTCGGTCTGCACAATCTGGGAGATCTTCTTCGGGTCGTTCAGATTGAAAGCGACATTGGCAAATTCGGGCAACAAACTTGTCTTACCCACAAAGCCGAGTTCACCACCTCTCTTGGCAGACTCAGGGTCTTCCGAATACAAACGAGCCAAGGTCGAGAATTCATATTTTCCACTGTTGATGTCTTCCGTGAACTGGCGCAGACGGGCCTTGATCGCATCCGTTTCTTCAAACGGGATTTTCGGTTCCATTGTGATAATCTGTACTTCAACCGTAGTCGGGATATTGGGCAGACTGTCTTTAGACAGCTGGTTGTAATATTTACGGACTTCGGAAGGAGTCAACTTGATCTCACCGACCAACTGGCGCTGCATCTGCTGTATAGTCTGCTGCTCCATAATCATCTCCTTGCGTTCTTCCCTTATTTCGGAAATCTTCTTGTTGAAATATTCTTCCAGCTTTTCCCTTGAACCACTCTGGTTGATCGCATAGTTTACCCAGCGGTCTGCTTCCTGAATCACCTGGCTCTCATTCACTTCCACACTATCGATCTTTGCCTGGTTCAGATATAATTTCTGGATTGCTATCCTTTCCGGAATCACACAATAGGGATCCCCGTCCAGACGTTCCCCTTCGTTCTGCAAATATAAACGCTGGTCTTCTACATCCGAACGCAAAATCGCATCATCTCCTACCACCCACACAATCTCATCAATCACATTATCCTGTGCATAAACGACACAAGATAAGCAGGCAAGAATGAATACTGTTAAAATCTTTTTCATCATATACTACTTTATAAATTACCAATCAGGGTTCCGCGTAAAACTGAACGTCTCCCTTCCGGACTGCATCATTATATAATTCTTCTTCAAATTTCCTCAAAAACTCCACCTTACGCAAATTAGTCAGCATCTCCACAATCTGGGGGCTGGCATAATCGTAGGGCGCCACACTGCCTATCGGCAAATATTCTTTGATATTCAACAGGTAGCAATACATACTATCGGTTGCCTCTACAAACTTATTCGCCTTCAGGAAGTCATTTGCATTCGACACACGGACGGGAATATTATCCATCACCTGGTCGAAATCCACCCATTTGTCGTAAAAGTAGTCATAAATACTGGCATTCTGCACACTATACTTCTCAATTTTTTCTAAAGAAGCCTCAGATGTCGACCTATACCACCCTTTTACATCAGAAAGCCCGGGGGCGTCCACCGGGATCTTCAGGAACAAACCTTTCACCAAAGCCTTGTCCAATACAAACTTTTTCTGGTTTTCCTCGTAATAGCTCAGCTTATCGCTTTCCTGGAATTCGGATGAAAGCCTTTCTTTCACCAACTGTTCCTGATAACGGTAGCGGATCAGCGAATGGCGGTATTCCTCCACCAACTTGTCCACTTCTTCTTTATCTTTCCCTTCCAGGTTTCGCTGGGCGACGTCATAAACCAGGGCATCTTTCACCCATTTCTTTTCCAGACTTTCGGCAAGCAACAGGCTGTCGGCAGACGAAAGCCCCCGCGGGATCAGCTTTTTTATCTCCGAACGTCCGAGAGCCCGGTCCTTCACTCTTACCAGTGCATCCGCATCATCCGTGGACTGCGTCCTTTTACAAGAACACAGCAAAGATACGAATGCTATAAAAATGAAGCAATACCTCATGTAAGTTTCTCTTTATTATTTCTTTATCTTTTTATCAATTTTCTTCAACAGTTTCTTGTTGATCGTCACCGGATATTTCTGATTCAGGCGTTCAATCCACTGTGCCTCGGCCTGGGCCTGTTCGTTCATCGGCTTGTTCCAGACTTCCTTGTTGCTGACATCAAACAGCAGGATGCCATCCCGGTATTCCTGCATCAGGAGGTCAAACTCAGGATGTTTTACCGTCAGATTCTTACGTTCCGCCGTCGTTACGATATCGCGGATGAAAAGATCGTAGACTTCCTGCATGAAATCTCCGGCATAGGATTTCGTGGAGAACGGGCAGCGCTGAATGTAATAAGCGAACTCGCTCTGCGGGAAATCCGTACCATTGAGGTGAAACAATGTCTTGTTCATATCCTTTGCCTTCTCATAGAAGGCGGGATCGGACGGGAAATAGTCATTGCAAAGCGCCTGCAATTCCGCGTATGCTTCCGGATAGAACTTATATCCGTACTCTTTCTTCATCCGTTCGTCGAAGGCACTGTAATATTCGAAGTTGCGTTCCCCCTGAGCCATCTGGCGCGACCAGCCTTTTTTCTTTTCTTCGAAAGTAGGCATTCCTTTCTTCTCGATCAGCTTGATAATATGATAACCGAAGCGCGTTTTCACCGGCTGGGACAATTCTCCCGGCGTGTTCAGGGCAAATGCCGCCACTTCGAACGGTTCCACCATTTCGCCGACACCGAAAGCAGGCAGTTCGCCTCCTCTTTTGGCCGAGCCGGCATCCGATGAGTATTCTTTCGCCAGTTCGGCAAAGTCAGCTCCTTCTTTCGCTTTCCGGTAGACCTCTTCCGCACGGGCCAGCGTCTCTGCTTCCCCCTGCTCCACCGAGTCAGCCGGGAACGGGATCAGGATATGCGCCACACGCACCAGACCGGGATTCGGTTTACGGCTGTGTATTTTAATAACATGGAAGCCCATCGTCGTACGTACCGGCTTGGACAGGGCGCCCACCGGCATCGAATAGGCGACATTCTCAAAAGCCTTGACCGTCTGCATCGGTAGCAGGCAGTGGACATACTCGTAACCGACATTCTCTTTATCAGCATCCTTCAACTCTTCGCCTACAGCGGCAAAGTCCTCTCCTTTCCGAATGCGTTCATAGGCCTGCATCGCTTTCTGATAAACGGCAACCGTATCTTTCGACAAGGTACGCTGGGGCAGACGGAACAAGATGTGGCTTAATTCGAGCACTTCACCGTAACGGTCGTACACGGCATGCACTGCCGCCTCTTCGCCCTCTTTATCCGACAAGTAACTTGAAGTCAACTGAGCGCGATAGCCATCCAATTCGTCTTGGAACGCCTTTGTCTTATCCAACCCCAATGCTTCCGCTTCCGCCACTTTCAGCTTGAAGTTCTTAAACAACTCCACATAGGCATTCACGGACTTCTGGTCAGACAAATTAACTTCGCTATTCTTTTGTGCAATAAAAATGAATTCATCCAACGGGATCTGCTTTCCGGCAACCGTCATCACAACCGAATCGGCCGGGATTTGCGCATGTCCTGTCATACAAGCGAATACCAAAGATAATACAAGTAACTTCTTCATTAATCCTTCTTTTACCATATCACGATATACATTACAAAAATAACACTAATCTAACGGAGAGCAGGCAAGAAAAGTATGCTATCCGATTAAATTAGTGTTTTTTATAATACAGGCTACATGTCTTTACTATTCTCCACGACTGTAATTCGGAGCTTCCTGCGTGATCGCCACATCGTGCGGGTGGCTTTCCAGCACACCGGCATTCGTGATACGCGTAAACCGGGCCGAATGCAGTTCGTCGATATTGTGCGCTCCGCAATACCCCATTCCGGCACGCAGGCCGCCTACCATCTGGTAGATCACTTCATACAGTGATCCTTTATACGGCACACGTGCAGCAATACCTTCGGGCACCAGCTTCTTCACATCGTCTTCTACATCCTGGAAATAACGGTCTTTCGAACCTTTCTGCATCGCTTCAAGCGAACCCATGCCACGATAAGACTTGAATTTACGTCCGTTGAAGATGATCGTTTCACCCGGCGACTCTTCCACGCCGGCCAGCAACGAACCCATCATAACTGATGATCCGCCGGCTGCAATAGCCTTCACGATATCACCGGAATAGCGCAAGCCACCGTCTGCAATCAACGGAACTCCCGTCCCCTTTAATGCTTTTGCCACATCATAAATGGCAGACAACTGCGGAACACCGACTCCGGCAATCACACGAGTCGTACAGATCGAACCCGGGCCGATCCCTACCTTCACGGCATCCGCCCCGGCTTCCACCAGATACCGGGCCGCATCGCCCGTGGCTATGTTACCCACAACACAATCGATCTGCGGATACTGGGCTTTGATCTGTTTCAACACATCGACCACTCCTTTGGAATGTCCGTGGGCCGTATCGATCACCAACGCATCCGCACCAGCCTCCACCAAAGCAGCCACCCGTTCAAACGTATTGAACGTAACGCCGACACCGGCTGCTACACGCAAACGGCCTTTTGAATCCTTGCAGGCAGTCGGTTTGTCTTTTGCTCTTGTTATATCTTTATAGGTAATCAGGCCGACCAGTTTGTTATGGTGGTCCACAACCGGCAGCTTCTCGATCTTATGCTGTTGCAGGATGCTGGCTGCTGCTTCCAGGTCTGTCGACTGGTCAGCCACGATCAGATTCTCCTTCGTCATCACCTCATCGATCGAACGGTTCATGTCCCGCTCGAAACGCAGGTCGCGGTTCGTCACGATGCCGACCAGGCAACCGGCTTCGTCGACAACAGGGATACCACCGATTTTATATTCCTTCATCATACCGAGGGCATCGCCTACGGTCTTGCCTCTCGTAATGGTGACAGGATCATAGATCATGCCGTTCTCGGCCCGTTTCACACTCTGGACCTGCTTGGCCTGTTCGGCTATCGTCATGTTCTTATGAATAACGCCGATACCGCCTTCGCGGGCAATCGCAATCGCCATCTTCGCTTCGGTAACCGTATCCATCGCGGCCGAAACCATCGGGATATTCAAAGAGATGTTACGGGAAAACTTCGTCGTAAGATCGACATTCCGGGGAAGGACTTCCGAATAGGCCGGAACCAACAATACATCGTCGAACGTCAACCCGTCCATCACCACTCTGTCTGTTATAAATGACATAAACTTATACTTTAAATAGTTATTAATCAGTTCGCCATTTCCGACAGGAACTTGATACGGACCAAACGGATTTCTTCTTCGGTATAATCGCCACCTAATTCTTCTATGGCATCTTCCAGATCATCCGTTTCCGAATCCTTGAAGTACTCGTAAATATCTTCGATATGGTCTTCGTCCATCACATCGTTCAGGAAGTAGTCGATATTGATGCGGGTTCCGGAATAAACGATTGCTTCTATTTCGTCCAGCAGTTCGTTAAACTCCAGTCCGTTCGTCATCGCGATCTCATCCAATGCCACCTTGCGGTCGATGCGCTGGATGATCGAAACTTTCAGTTTGGACTTATTGGCAACCGTACGTACCCGAAGGTCTTCGGGACGTTCGATCTCGTTTTCTTCGACATGTTTCTTGATCAGCTCGACAAACTCCTTGCCATATCTTTTTGCCTTACCGGCACCGACTCCCGGAATGTTCTGCAACTCATCCAATGTTACCGGATAAGTCGTAGCCATCGCTTCTAAAGACGGGTCCTGGAATATCACAAAAGGAGGAACCTCCAGGCGCTTCGACAGTTTCTTACGCAAGTCCTTCATCATCGAATAAAGGATCGGATCGACAGCACAGGTAGCTCCGCCGCGTACCGGAACTTCTTCTTCCTCTTCGTCAAACTCGTTATCTTCCGTTATCTTGAAAGAGACCGCTTTCTTTATGAACTCCTTTCCTTTCTCCGTAATCTTCAGCAATCCGTAATTTTCAATGTCCTTAGCCAAATATCCGGCGATCAGAGCCTGACGGATGACGGCGTTCCATGTTTTCTCTTCTTCATCCGAACCGGAGCCGAAGACTTCCAGTTCATTGTGTTTGTAAGATTGAATTTCGGAGGTTTCGTTGCCAACCAACATGTTGACAATATATTCTGCCTTAAATTTCTCCTTTAACGTACCTATGACTTCCAGTACGGCGCTTAATAATTCTTTTGCTTCCACTTTCTTTTTGGGGTTCAAACAATTATCACAATTTCCACAATTATCTTCCAGGTACTCTTCACCGAAGTAGTGCAACAATACTTTCCGGCGGCATACGGAAGTTTCGGCGTAAGCGGCAGTTTCCAGCAATAATTGCTTTCCGATCTCCTGCTCCGCAACCGGCTTCCCCTGCATGAACTTTTCCAACTTCTGCAAGTCTTTGTATGCATAGAATGCTATGCACTGCCCCTCGCCGCCATCACGGCCGGCACGTCCGGTTTCCTGGTAATATCCTTCGAGGCTTTTCGGTATATCGTAATGAATGACATAGCGTACATCCGGCTTATCGATTCCCATACCGAAAGCAATAGTCGCCACAATCACATCCGCTTTTTCCATCAGGAAGGCATCCTGATTGGACGAGCGTTGCTGCGAATCCATGCCGGCATGATAAGGCAACGCCTTAATACCATTTGCTTTCAATATATCGGCAAACTCTTCCACCTTTTTACGGCTCAGACAATAGATAATACCTGATTTACCTTCGTTGGACTTAATATATTTAATGATCTCACGGTCGATATTCGCCGTTTTCGGACGAATTTCATAATACAGATTAGAACGGTTGAAGGATGATTTGAAAACTGATGCATCGATCATTCCCAGGTTTTTCTGGATATCGTGCTGCACTTTCGGAGTAGCCGTAGCTGTCAAGGCAATCAACGGACGTTTGCCGATTTCGTTTATAATCGGACGGATACGACGGTATTCCGGACGGAAATCATGTCCCCATTCAGAAATACAATGCGCCTCGTCCACAGCATAAAATGAAATATTGACCTGACGCAGAAATTCGACATTTTCGTCCTTTGTCAGAGACTCCGGTGCGACATAAAGCAGTTTGGTCCGGCCGCTTCTGATATCATCTTTCACCTGGTCTATGGCTGATTTATTCAGAGAAGAGTTGATAAAATGGGCAACCCCGTCTTCCTCGCTGAAATTACGCATGGCATCCACCTGGTTTTTCATCAGAGCGATCAAGGGAGAAATCACAATGGCCGTTCCCTGCATCATCAGAGAAGGCAATTGATAACACAAAGACTTTCCTCCTCCGGTCGGCATCAATACAAAGGTATCATTTCCTGCCAGCACATTTTCGATAATCGCTCTCTGGTTACCCTTAAAGGTACCAAAACCAAAATGTTTTTTGAGCGCCTCTGTCAAATTATCCTTCTTTGCCATACTAATTTATATTTTAAAAACCGCCGATCAGACCACCTGCAGACGGTTTACGTCCGACTTTTCAAACTTATCTTTCGCATACTCCAATGTAACATGGAGTGTCTTCTTTTTTGCAGACGGCATACTATACATGGCATCCATCATCACAGCCTCTACAATGGAACGCAGACCACGTGCTCCCAACTTAAATTCGAGTGCTTTATCGACAATAAATTCGAACACGTCCTCATCAAACGTCAGCTTTATACCATCCATATCGAACAATTTGATGTATTGTTTGACAATCGAGTTCTTCGGCTCCGTCAGGATATTGCGAAGCGTACTTCTATCTAACGGATTCAGATACGTCAGGATAGGCAGACGACCGATGATCTCAGGAATCAAACCAAACGACTTCAGATCGGTAGGCGTAATATATTTCAGCATATTGTTACGGTCAACCTGTGCTGTGTTTTCGCTTGCGGCGTATCCTACGACACGGGTATTCAAACGCTGGGCGATTTTCTTCTCTATTCCGTCGAAAGCGCCACCACATACAAACAGGATATTTTTGGTATCCACAGCAATCATTTTCTGTTCCGGATGCTTGCGTCCTCCCTGCGGCGGCACGTTCACGATGGAACCTTCCAGCAACTTCAGCAATCCCTGCTGTACGCCTTCACCACTGACATCACGTGTAATGGAAGGATTATCGCTCTTACGGGCGATCTTATCTATTTCGTCGATAAATACGATACCGCGTTGCGCCGCATCCACATCATAATCGGCGGCCTGCAACAAACGGGTCAAAATACTTTCTATATCCTCCCCTACATAACCGGCTTCCGTCAACACCGTTGCATCCACAATGGCAAAGGGAACATGAAGCAATTTGGCGATCGTACGGGCCAGCAACGTTTTTCCGGTACCCGTAGCACCGACCATAATAATATTCGATTTCTCGATCTCGACATCATCCGATGTCACCTTCTGGATCAAGCGTTTATAGTGGTTATAAACGGCAACCGACAGGTAACGTTTGGCATCGTCCTGTCCTATCACATATTGGTCCAGAAAAGCCTTAATATCTTCCGGCTTCGGCAGGTCTTCGCGGTTTAATCCGAAAGAGCTCTTTTTACCGGGCATTTGTTCTTTTACTATTTCGTACGCCTGCTGTGCACATTCATCGCAGATAGCACCGGAAATTCCGTTAATCAGCATATTAACGTCCCGGCTACTGCGCCCGCAAAACGTACAGCTATCGCCTGTTTTGGCCATTCCGTATTTGTTTTTTTAAAGGGCAAGCTGATATCTTGCCCCCATATTAATATTATTTGTTACGAACCAGAACCTTGTCTACCATACCGTAAGCCAACGCTTCCTCTGCCGTCATCCAGTAATCGCGGTCACTGTCGTGTTCCACCTTTTCATACGGCTGACCGGAATGGGTCGATATGATTGTATACAGTTCTTTCTTTACTTTCAGGATTTCACGGGCTGTGATCTCAATATCCGATGCCTGTCCCTGTGCACCTCCCAACGGTTGGTGAATCATCACGCGGGAATGGGGTAACGCCATACGTTTGCCTTTCGTTCCGGCAACCAGCAATACGGCGGCAAATGAAGCTGCCATACCCGTACAGATCGTCGAGACGTCACTGCTAATAAACTGCATGGTGTCATAAATGCCATATCCGGCATAAACGGAACCGCCCGGCGAATTGATATAGATCGAGATATCCTTACCCGGATCGCTTGAGTCCAGATACAACAATTGAGCCTGAATTACATTGGCCGTATAATCGTCAACCTGTGTACCTAAAAATATGATACGGTCCATCATCAACCGTGAAAAAACGTCCATCTGAGCAACGTTCAATTGGCGCTCTTCGATAATCGTCGGAGAGATGTAGCTGCTGGTTATATTCATATAACTGTCCAGCGCGTTACTGCTCATCCCTAAATGCTTCGTTGCATACTTTCTGAAATCTTCCATAATCTATAGTCTTATTTGTATTACCGAAAAGTCATAAAAAAAGGGATTCCCCTCTTACTTATCGGAAAAACAAAGTTATAAATAAATTTCTGAAAGAAACAACTTATTTGCAATCCGGTAAGATATTTTTTCGAGAGAAAGCCCTTTTTCGAAGAAAAAAAGCAGCCGGAGCTGCCTTTTAGGGGATATTATTCTTCAAAAAGTTTATTGAACTCGTCGGCTGTTACTTCTTTAGTATCCAGTTCAACCTGTTCTTTCAACCAACCTGCCAGTTTTTCTTCAACTGCGCGGTCGATGATATTCTGCAAGGTCTGTTTATTTTTTAAAATGTCTTTAGCGTAGTTAGCCAGCACGTCTTCTGGAACGGAAAGCATTCCGTACTGGGCGAACTGAGCTTTAGCCACACGTTTAGCAAAGTCTTCGATATCGGCATCTTCAACTTTCAGACCGTTTTCTTTCACCAGATTTTCTTTGATCAGGTGATATTTCAGGTCTTCCACGATCTGCGGATATTCTTCGTCGATCTTTTCTTTTGTATTCTTTTCGTTTGCAACCAGCAACCAACGTTTCAGCAGGTCTTCGGCAAAAGCCAGTTCACCGGCTTTCTTAACCAAAATGTCGCGGGTATCGGTCAGGAACTTGAAGTCGCTCTGCGGAGTGAACTGTTCAGCCAATGCTTCGCGGATCTTGTTCTTAAATTCTTCTTCGCTGGTAACGACACCTTCTCCGAATACTTTGTCAAACAATTCCTGGTTCAGCTCTGCATTCTTGTGGCGAGTCACTTCCTTTATTTCGAAGCTAAAGTCACCTGTGATACCGGCAACAGCATCTTTCTCTACTTTCAGGAATGAAGCGATTTCAGCCTCTGCACCTTCATAAGCCTTGTTTGGATTGAACACCACTACCGTATTTTTCTTTGCACCCAGGAATTTGACCTTCTCAGCTTCATCCTTGATATACATCGGCATCAGGACTGCATCTTCAACAACGATACCGCCTTCTTTCGGAGCACCGTTTTCCAGTTCGGCAACTGTACCTTTTATCAGGTCTTTTTCTTCTACATCGTCAACCTCGTCATAAGAACCGAAGTTAGCCTGATAAGCTTCAACCTGTTTGCCGATCATTTCGTCGTCGATCTTTACCTGATAGTAAGGAACTTTATCGTTCTTGGAAAGTTCGATCTTGATTTCCGGAGCTAAAGCAACATCAAAACAAAATTCAAACTCTTCCTGAGTATCGAAGTTTATTTCTTTCTGTTCAGTTTCGTTAGGCAGCGGTTCGCCCAAAATGTTCAGTTTGTTTTCACGGATATAGCCGTACAGGTTTTCAGAAACCAATTTGTTGATTTCTTCCACCAACACATGCTTTCCATACATTTTCTTCACCATACCCATCGGCACCATACCCTTACGGAAACCCGGCACATTTGCTTTCTGACGGAAGCTGCGAAGGCTCTTTTCCACCTTATCAGCATAGTCAGCTTTCACTATTTCTAATTTCACAATGCCTTTTGTGGCATCAATGTTTTTAAGCGAAATGTTCATTCTGAATGATTTATTTAATTAATAGTCTTGTTCGAATTTTAGGGTGCAAAATTAGACTTATTCTTTTAATCTCGCAAATTGTTTGCTTAATTTGTTATAACCGAGATGAATTTAGGAGCAATATTATTTTTTCGAGGCTAAAATGTTGTTTATCTAAAATAAATGTATTCCTTTGTGATATGAAAGGGCAACCTGTTACGAAGTTCCGGTTTACTACTTTCATTAAGTAACTATTTTATTTTTTTAATTTCTATTTTTATGAACATTTATGTTGGTAACCTGAACTATCGTGTTCGGGAAGATGATTTGAAACAAGTAATGGAAGAATACGGTACAGTTGATTCTGTAAAGATCATCAAAGACCGTGAAACCGGCAAATCAAAAGGTTTTGCTTTCGTTGAAATGCCCGACGATGCAGCAGCAAAGAAGGCTATCGAAGAATTAAATGAAGCCGAATACGAAGGCCGTCAAATGGTAGTAAAAGAGGCTCGTCCTAAATAATTACTTTTTCGGAAAAAAATAAAAAACTTCTGCTTATCTTTGAGCAGAAGTTTTTTTTATGTCCAAACATATGTTCTTAAAAGGTATATATGCCGGAAAACCGGCCTTCTTCCAATTATTCGTTTTACTCTTGCTGGTTTTGGCAGGGGCTATTTTCTCATCACTGATCGCGATGGGGATATTTTATATGGTATATGGCATTCATGCCGATATAATGCAATATCCCGACATGATGCGCCTTTTACAATTATTATCGGCTATCGGAACTTTCCTGTTCCCAGCTGTTGCACTCGCCTGGACTTGCAGTAGCAATCCGAAAGAATATCTGTCGATCGGAGAAATACCAACAGGACAAATCCTGTTGCTCACGCTACTCAGCGTCTTCCTGCTCTCTCCCACCATCAGCCTGACCGGGCTGTTGAATAAACAAATGGAACTGCCGTCTTTTATGGAGCCGGTAGAAAACTGGATGCGGGCACAGGAAAAAACGGCCGAAGAGCTGACACTGATGTTGCTGGCAGGAAAAGGGATCGTGACATTGCTGTTCAACCTGCTCGTCATCGCCGTTGCCGCCGGTATTACAGAAGAATTTCTTTTCAGGGGAGCTGTGCAGCGGGTGATCGGCGGATGGACACACAACCATCATATTATCATCTGGAGCGCGGCTATTATCTTCAGCGCCTTCCACATGCAGTTTTTCGGTTTCCTGCCCCGTATGCTGTTAGGGGCTTACTTCGGTTACCTGCTCTACTGGAGCCGTAATATATGGATACCTGTCTTTGCTCATTTCACGAACAATGCCTTTGCCGTAATAGGTATGTCGGATGCCAAACTGAAAGATAACGAATTCATCACCGGCGATATCTCCGCACAAAACCTGCTGCCTTACACCGTCGCAGCCATTATCTCATTGTTTCTGTTTTATGCCTGTGCGAAAAAGATCAAGCAGTTGACAGCACGAAAAAACTAAAAGTCTTTTTTGCGAAGCACAAAGTCCTTACCCAGGTACTTTTCGCGCACGATCTCGTTTTCCGCCAACTGTTCGGCTGTTCCCTGGAAAAGCACTTTTCCCTCGAACAAGAGGTATGCACGGTCGCAAATACTCAATGTCTCATACACGTTATGATCGGTAATCAGGATACCGATATTCTTGTGTTTCAGTTTAGCGACGATACTCTGGATATCCTGTACGGCAATCGGGTCGACACCGGCAAACGGTTCGTCGAGCATGATAAATTTCGGGTCGATAGCCAGACAGCGGGCAATCTCGGCACGCCGGCGTTCACCTCCGGACAACTGATCACCCAAGTTTTTCCGCACCTTGTTCAAACCAAATTCGGCAATCAGGCTTTCCAATTTTTCTTTCTGGTATTCGGCAGTCGTTCCCGTCATTTCCAAGACAGACCGGATATTATCCTCCACCGTCATTTTACGGAAAATAGAAGCCTCCTGCGCCAGGTAACCGATGCCGTTGCGGGCACGTTTATAGACCGGGAACTTCGTGATCTCCATATCGTTCAAAAAGATCTTTCCTTCATTGGGTGTCACCAATCCTACCGTCATATAGAAGGTAGTCGTCTTCCCCGCTCCGTTCGGTCCGAGCAAGCCCACGATCTCTCCCTGTTTCACATTGATAGAAACATGGTTTACAACGGTACGTGTCTTATATTTCTTAACGAGGTCCTCCGTACGAAGCACCATTTGTTGTTCGTCTGCCATATCCAAAATCTTTGCCACAAAGAAACGGAATTAATTCCTTCCATACAAATAGAGGCGCGTCCTTTTTTAAGTACAAGGAGGGGGATGTCCCATTTGACATCCCCCTCCCATCACTTTCAATTTTCAACTATCAACTTTCAACTATCAGAGTTCTCCCGGTCTTTCCTCTTCCTTTCCCGGATCATCAGGAGTTGCCGGCGTTTCGGCGGTTACAGGCGAAAAAGTCAACAGTCTTTTAGTCCCTTTCAGTTCAGACCCCGGAGTAAAGATCAGCCGCGGAGGGCGAATCATACTCGGGTGAAACAACTTCTTGTCACTCACCCCTTCACTACCTACAGAAATACGGAAATTCCCCAATTCACCCAACTGAATAATCTTTCCTTCCTGCAGTTCCAGGTCCATAAAGAAATTAAGGTTATCCAAGACCGACTTCACATCCGCACTCGAAATAGAACTACGTGCCGAAATCAACTTACCTAAATACTTCAGATCGACAGTCCCTGTACTCTTCGACATTGCATAATACTTCTTTTCAGAATCTTTGTTTCCCGGCTCCGACGGACGAAGCACCAATACATAACCTTGTGCCATAATTTAAAATTGTTATTAAGTTATATTCCCGTTATCGGGAACAATGCAAAGGTATGTCAGTCGGAAAGTGTTAAAAAAGCAGTGAGAGGGAGTGATAAATAATGATTTATCGGTGTATTTCGTGTTTGTGACATAGCGTCGGGAGTATCTGTTTCCCCTCTCGAGAGGGGATAAGGGGTGTGTTATCTTTCTGTGTATCAAAGAGAATTCACACACCCCCTGCCCCCTCTCAAGAGGGGAAGGAGTTACCATCAGTCGATATAAACACCAAAAAAATCAGCACTTATTATTCCATCTCACTGCTTTTCTCCATCAGCTCCACAAAATCGAAAGAATCGGCTTTTGCATATCTGATTTTATCGGATAAGGTCTTTATTTTCAATCCTATATTAAAAGAGAGAAGAAGGGAGAAAGATAATTGGGTATAAGAAGTTTTATGATTTTTACAGGGTTTCGCTAATAAATTAAGGACTTTCAGGAAAAGATTTAACTCTTCCATATCATACAGAAATTGCCCTAATATCGTCTCATCGTGCAGGTAATTGAGAAACTCCTGCCGTTCACTTTTAATCAGGCGCACCAGAAAAAGGCGGTAGGACGGATTCAGTTCGTTCCATTCCGAGAGGGCTATCGCGTATGTCTTACGGCGGAAGGCCAACTGCTCTTCAGCGGGCATGGAGGTTAAACACTGTTGATACAAAGACACGGACGGGTTGGCGCCGTTAAACAGCGTCGTCAGTAGTTCTTTCATAAAATATGTTCGGAGGGGGATTGTTTATCCCTCGCGCCCCGAAAGCCACTTATCCCTTTGGTATTAGTGGCGGAAAGAGAAGCCCTAAAAGACTCTTCTTCAAGGATGGATTAACAATAATGTTATAAAAAAACGAAGCCCCGAAGATGCTTAACCACCTCCGGGGCTTGTTTTCTGTATGCTTTCGCCCTTCACAGGGCTACCGGCTACATTGAACTTTTAATTCAATATACTTTAGTATTATTAATATTAAATCCGACTGCTTGTTCGCCTGTCGCAGGTTAGTTGGAGGGTTTCGCCTCCGCGCAGTCAAAGAATTATTCGATTATTTTTCAATCTTATTTTACGATAGCCTTCACAGCTTCTTCGCCTTCGACAGCTACAACTACCACACCTGCCGGAGCAGCGATCGTAGCATTGTCGGATGTGATGATTGTGTTAGCCACTGTCTGACCCAAGATGTTGCTGATGACAACCTTCTTGCCGGCAGCACCTACGATCTGAACACCACCGTCTGCGGCGATCACCTTCACTTCAGATACGGCTACTTCGTCGTTTGAAGTGGCATAATCCGGAGCATTCAGCGTAGCAATCATGTTTTCTTCCGATTCTGCCTTGGCAACCAACAGACCGTTGATACTTACTACATACTGGCCAGTCATTGACTTCATGAAGTAGTTTTCTGTACCGTCGATCACTTCGAAGCGGAACTTGAAGTTGTCGATATCCGGCAACTGGTTCGTTCCGGTAGCCTCGTTGAAAGTAACCTCAGTTACACCTGCACAAACTGTATCAGGAGCCAAAGCACCAGCCTTTTCATCGAAGTTGCTTACGATCAAAGAGTCTACACCGTAACGGCTTGCTGTACGGAAGTACAGGCGAGGAGCATTTTGCAAAGAGTACAGTTCTTTGTTGTTTGCCACCGTGTCTTGATGAGCCACTGTCAAGTACATTCTTTCAGCAGCAGCTTCTTCAGCTTGGGCTTCTTCTTCACCTTCAGCAGCCTTGATGCCCTGAGAAATGAAGTAAGATGCTGCGATGTCCTTCTTGTAGTTTACTGTATCGAACCACAAAGTGAAGTTGTCGTTTACGAACTTGTCTGCGTCAGCCTTCAGGTCGTTGCCCGGTTGAGCCATTACAGCCAGGTTGTTCGCACCCATAGCCAGACGGTCGTTGTTGTTGTAGATGTTGTAATGAGCCGGGTCAGAGAACAACATAGAAGGTGTTTCTTTCGGAGTAATCGTGAACAGGTCAGCTTTCTGGTCTTTCAATGATGCAGGATAGACATCGCCATACTGAGCGTTTACGGTTGCGATCATAACATCTTCCCATTTGATCTCAGTCGTAGACGGGCTGTTGATGGCAGCCGTGTCGATCATCATATAAGTACCGGCTTCGCCGATTTCTTTCAACAGGAAGATAGACGCCGGGGTTGTAGTAACACCTGTCAAGATATACTTGTCACCAACCTTTGCCACATATTCACCCTTCTTCGTCTTCAATTTGTAAGAGTAGCGGTACAGGTTGTCTACGCCTTCAGCTTCGGCACCATACTTGCTTCCGTCGCCTACAGCTTCCAACTGGAAGTAGTTGGCGTCTTCGAGCAATGCCAATGTAGAGTCTTCTTTTGCCCACATAAACAGATCGCTCATGAAAGGAGAAGCAGAAGCTACCTTATAAGAGATGTTTTCCAACGTCTCCGGATCATAGTAGCCGTAACCTGTCGTAGCATACGACTTGGCATCTTCACCTGTTCCGAATGTGATCAGATTGTCTTTGCCAACGCTTTCGCATTTGGCATCTTCCAACATGATGGTATCGCTGCCGACTGCATATACACCGGCAAGTTCGTTACCTTCGCTGTCTTTCACCTTGTTGAATGCTCCCATGTAGGTAATACCCGGGAATTCGCGGTTCTTGAGTTCGTACACCTTATCGGCAACTACGTTCACTACCCACTGTGTAGAAGGCTGTGCAGCAGAAGCCTTGTCGGCAAATGCTTTAGCATCAGCACCGGTAGCCAGATAATTCACGATCTGGTTGGCAACGACATATTTGCCCTTGTTGTCACCATCGTTCAACGATTTGATGAAGTAAACCTTCTTGGCGGCAATTTCGGCGTTGCCCTTCAAGTTACCGGAACGGTTCGGAGAGGTGATGTTGGCATATGTGATACCGTGTTTTTCATCTGTCTTCTTGATAGCACGTACAGAGTCGACAACCAACACCGTCAGAGAACTCATGGATCTCAAGGCAACGACTGCTTCAGAGCGGTCGAGATTGCCATAAACATCATTTGCCGTCTCTACACTCAAACCTGTCTTCACATTTTCCTGATCAGCACCATTCCACCATGAAGCATTGTCAGGATTCGGAGAGTCCAATTTGATCGGAGTAGCCACCGGTTTGATCGACATGGAGTCTGTTGCATAGAAATATTCTACGACAAACATGTGCAAGCTGTCAAGACCGGATTTGTACTTAGGACTAGTTGAGTTGCGAAGGAATACAGAGTCATTCTTGACATCCAGATACATGGACTTAACATTTTCGACAGTAGCTGTATCCACATACAGGAAGTTCATGTGTTCTGCCGAACCGACCTTCTGGAACATCAAGGTGTCACACTCGCCACTTCCCGAAGCTCGCAAATCGGGGAAGTACGGAGTAGTGTTATTCGCTTTCTTCGCATGGATAGACATCGCCTTCCAGTTGTTGTCCGTCAAGACATTGACCTCTCCGTCGCTTACATCAGACTTGTTGTCACGACCGGTCACTTCGGCAAAGCCGAACTGCTTGATGTAATTGTTGAAGTCGTCGGCTGTCAGGTTGAACGATGTTGTAATCCCGAAGGCCTGGATAATACCGGCATCAGGGTTGTTGATGGCTTCAGCATCGCTTTTACTATTGGCTCTGTCCATACCGTAAAAACCTTCACCTGCTCTGACAGTCCAAACGGAGTCTTTTTCACCGATAGCGTAGAGACCTTTATCATCGTCATACGCCCACTTGGAAATCTTACCGCCCAATTTAACAGAACCGGACTTTGCATCGAAAGAAAGGGGCTGTTTAGTCGCTCTGTTCTGGAAAGAATAGGCCTTGCTACCCGTTTCCTGCGTCACCGTCACCTGCCATGCCAAAGAGTCCAAACGTACGAAAGTAGAGTCGGATGTTCCCAACACGGTCGAATCGAGTTGTCCGCCTTTGGCTACCAACCCATTCTTACCTGTTGAACTCCTCAAATAAACGAAATCTCCGGTTTCGACTTTTTCCCAATCCACTTCTTCATAAGGAGTGGCAGTCTGTGCACTTGCCGAAGAGATTCCACAAGCCGCCATCAAAGCGACCATAAGAGTAGAAAACTTCTTGTTCATAATTCTAAAATGTTTAATTAATAATAATAATAATGTAACTAATATGTATTTCGTCCTATCGGATAGCCCTGCATTACAGGACTTTTAACTTAATTCCGGTAAAATGACGAGAGAAAACGTACGTTTTTTTTAGTCATTTTTTGGGGGCCTATTGACAGGTTCGTATTGAAAAGGTGTGTTTTCGTACAGCTTAAGCTATCTAATTGATAAGAAAGAATATAGAAAAGGAAAAATTCTTTGAGAAAAGGATTGCAGGTTCAAAAAGTAGTTGTATTTTTGTAGCTGAAAAATGACGAATCTAAACGTACGTTTTCATTAGTCATTTCCAAAATCTCATCTATCCCCATTAAAATCAACCGCTTACAGTCCTATAAAACAGTCAAAAACATAGGTAAAATCACCTTGTTTTCAGGATGCACATACACATATTAATATCCATACATAAATAAAAGAAAATCAGCCCAATATCCATCTAAAATTGTCCTCCTCCCCCAACTATCAAAACCTGCCAAAATATCCCTTTTTGGCAAGGAGGGCATTATCTGCATCCAGAGGATGTTAAGAAAACATAAAGGCGGAGAGTACCCAATGAGGCATCAACACGTCCGCGGCAGCTTTGTAGCTCCACTATAAAGAAAGATAGATTCACCCATATTGCAAGTTCCTTTATTATAATTACCTTTGTAACAAAGGTATCCAAGCTATGATATTTACACCTAAAACAGAAGAAGAGTTGAGAACGATATTTGTAGCCTCCTGCGTAGAGTCCGCTGCAAATGCGGTGGGATGTCCTGCAAGAGAAATGTATGGCCGGATGAAGCGCATAGGTCTGATAGATAATTATATCTGGAAGTTCTACGACACGCTTCACACACAGAGTCGCGAATACGTTACCGAAGACGTTCTGGAAACCTTATCGCTCTGGGAGAAGAGACAATCAGATTTGCCTTTTGAATCAGGAAATGATAGATAATTATCTTCATTTTATCAACGTTGAACAAGTAAAAGAGAAATAACGATGCTGTCACCCCTTTTAATGTGGAATAAAATCGGCCGGATCGCATTGATCCTGGCAAAGCGCTTGGAGGTATCTCCCCTACGCGCCTTAGATGTGTTTTATAGCTCCAATGTATGCGACCGTATGCACGATCCACAAGAAGAGCTCTATACTTTCAGCGACGAATATATCGCTGACGAAGTTATGCTGGAACTACAACGATTTTCATACTTTTGATTATAACAATAAAGGAGAGGTGTCAAAAGCTATCTCTTTCCCCTCTTGAGAGGGGATTAAGGGGTGTGTTATATGCAAACATATTGATTATCAACTTGCATGTATTTAACACACCCCCTTCCCCCTCTCAAGAGGGGAATAAGAATGACTTT
>URZO01000070.1 GCA_900552465.1 uncultured Parabacteroides sp.
CTCGACCCAATGATTAAGAGTCATTTGCTCTACCAACTGAGCTACCAAGTCATTCATGCTATCGTTGTTTCTCGATTGCGGGTGCAAAGATAGGAGTTTAATTTTTCTTTGCAAACTTTTCTTCGAGTTTTTTGATTAAAAATCTATTCGAACTCAAAAATATCGGATGGTGTAGTCCGCTTCAATGCATGCAAGAAGACATCTTTCCCTACCCGTACACCTTCCTGAAACAGACGGATATCGACTGTTTTATAGGCAAGTTCGGGATGATTATTATCACGGCTCAGGTGACACAGCCAGATGTCCTTCAGCTTTGGGTCATAATGGGTGGCCAGAAACTCGGCTGCCTCACGATTGCTCAGGTGTCCAGTCGGACTGGCTACGCGTTCTTTCAGGAAAGCGGGATAAGTGCCGAACTGCAACATTTCTTCATCATAATTGGCTTCTATGATCAGATGATTTGCCATACTCATGTATTTACTGACCGTATCGGTAATATGGCCGACATCCGTTGCAAAAGTGAACTTATGGTCGCCATATTCGATATAGTAGCCGACATTATCGGTACTGTCATGCGGGACTTCAAAAGCAGTAATACGAAAATCACGGATCGTGAAAGGAATTTCCTTTTCAATTATTCTACGGGAGTTGACCAATGTCTCCTCCACATAGCGGCTTTTTTCGATACCCCTATGGACAGCGGCAGTCGTATAAACCGGAAGGTTGAGCTTCTCTCCCAGGCAACCCACCGTCTTGATGTGATCAGCATGGTCATGCGTGATCAGGACTGCTACAATTTTGGAGAAGTCGATCGCTCTATCTTTCAACACCTTCTTTATGGTACGGATACCGATACCTGCATCAATCAACACCCCGAACTCGGGTGTTCCCAGATAATAGCAGTTTCCACTGCTTCCACTTGCCAAACTTAAAAATGATAGTTTCATTTCAATATCCAATTCAGTCCTTAACAGGAATTACGGGCGAAACGTATCAGGGATTGTCACCTCCCCGATCAGCGAACAGTTCATGTGGTCCTTCACCTCCTCCGGCGTCAGGCCGTGGCCGAAAAGAAACATGAGCTTGGTGACAGCACTTTCCGTCGTGCTGTCGAATCCGCTTATCACCCCCGCTTCCAATAATTTATGCCCTGTCTCGTACCGGTGCATTTCGACACTTCCGGCACTACACTGGGTTACATTCACAATCACAATTCCCCGGCTTACCGCATCTTTGAGCATCGCCAGGAACCAGTCGTAACACGGAGCGTTTCCGCTCCCGAACGTTTCCATGACCACTCCTTTCAGGTCCGGGATATTCAGGATACTTTCTACCACCTGCGGGGAAATACCCGGGAAAAGTTTCAGTATCGCGATATTCCTGTCCAGCAGGTAATGCGGCTTCAAAGGTTTCCGGGAGACAGGATGATAGACCTGCTGCGTGTCATACTTTATATAGATGCCGGCATGCGCCAGCGGAGGATAATTGTATGAACGGAACGCATTGAAGTTGTCCGCGTTGATCTTACTCGTACGGTTACCCCGCAACAGGTCGTTCTCGAAAAAGATGCAAACCTCCGGAACAACCGGAATGCCGTTATCCTTGGCGGCGGCAATCTCGATAGCGGTAATCAGGTTTTCCTTTCCATCCGTCCGCAACATACCGATCGGCAACTGCGAACCGGTAAAGATAACCGGTTTACTCAGATTCTCCAACATAAAACTCAAAGCTGATGCAGTGAACGACATCGTATCCGTACCATGGAGCACGACAAAGCCGTCGTACAGCTGGTAGTTGCCAGCAATGATCTTCACAATCTTCATCCACGATTCCGGCCCCATCTCCGACGAATCCATCGCCGGGTCGAACTGGATAGTCGAAACGGCATACCCCAGCTTCTTCAACTCCGGCATATTATCCTTCAAATGCTGGAAGTTGAACGATTCCAGCACGCCGGTCTCAGGGTTTTCGATCATACCGATTGTTCCACCTGTATAGATGAGCAGGATAGAGGCTTTCTCACTTTGAGTGTTCATGTTTGCTGTCATATAGAGCACAAAGTTAATAATTTTATTCTTCCCCTTTTAATACAGGAACGCTTATATGATATTTTACTGCCAGTATTCTTGCAACAAATATACCGGTCGCCGCAATCAACTGTGTCAGCGACGGGCCGATCCCCATTTGCAGACAGGCAAAATAGATAAGGCCGCCCAGCACACAGGCCAGTGCATAGATATCTTTACGGAATATCAGCGGCACCTCGTTAATCAGGATGTCACGGATCATACCGCCGAAAGCTCCCGTGATCGTCCCCATCACAATGGCCACCCACATGGGAAAGCCGAAAGCAAGTGCCTTCTCGATGCCGACCACACCAAACAAACCAAGCCCGATCGCGTCGAATATAAAGAAGGTATTGTTCAAACTAATAACATATTTCCGGAATATAATAACAAAGAGTAATGCCAGCGCCGAGATAATCAGGTAAGAGGCCTGTTCCATCCAGAAAGGAGTGGCATTGAGCAGGATATCACGAATCGTCCCCCCCCCTACTGCAGTAACTACACCAATCACATACGCACCGAACCAGTCAAATTGTTTAGCAGAAGCCAAGCGGATACCACTAATAGCAAAGGCAAATGTCCCGGTGTAGTCGCAAAACGTAATGAAGTCTATCATTTTGATTTTTTCTGCAAAAATAAGTATTTCCTTTCAATGTTGTTGTTTTCTATCAAGTCGACCTGATAATAATTTAAACCAAACGAATACCCGACTGTTAATTATACATATGTTTGTACCTAATTACCTGCTGAAGGTTATCTAATTAAGAGAAAAATGAAGAAATTTATATTAGCCGGACTTATTTGTCTGCTTTCGTCCTCTTGGGCATGGGGACAAGATTACATTCCTCAAACAGTACACCGTTATTACGTCAGTGATACGACCTTGTCCCAACCCCGCCGCCCCTGGAAAGCGGCAGCCGAAACATTCGGGCTTAACATGCTTGTCTGGGGATTCGACCGTTTCATCATGAAAGAAGAATGGTCCTATATCAATGGGCATACCATCAAAAGCAACTTCAAAAAGGGTCCGGTCTGGGACACCGACCAGTTCACCACAAACCTGTTCTCCCATCCCTATCACGGCTCACTCTATTTCAATGCGGCCCGCAGTAACGGAATGAATTTCTGGCAGTCCGCCCCGTTTGCGGCCGGCGGCAGCCTGATGTGGGAATTCTTTATGGAGACCGAGCCGCCTTCGATCAACGATATGCTGGCAACGACGTTCGGCGGGATCGAGTTGGGTGAAATCACCTACCGCCTGTCCGATTTGTTTATCGACAACCGCTCGTCGGGAGCCGAACGCGTAGGGCGCGAAGTGCTGTCGGGCATCCTCTCCCCCGTCCGTGCATTCAACCGTATCATTTCGGGCGAAGCCTGGCGGCACAGTTCTTCCAAAGGACGTACTTACAGCTCCGTCCCGGTCAACTTCGTAGTGACGACAGGGCCGCGTTTTTTAGCTGAACAGGAAGGATCAAAACGGGGAACGACCAGTTTGAATGTTAACTTCCGTATCGACTACGGGACACCGATTAATGATGATTTCTATTCGCCTTACGAATGGTTCCGCTTTAACTTCGGGCTCGACCTGTTCTCCGCCCAATCGGTCGTCAGCCAAGTAAATGCCATCGGCGCCTTATGGGGAAAAACGGTTTGGACAAAAGGGCCGCGTACACTCTCCGCCGGGTTCTTCCAGCATTTCGACTTCTACAATTCCGAACTGCGCAAGGGAAGCGACATGACCGTTCCGCCCTATCGCATTGCCGCACCGGCCTCGGCAGGGGGCGGTCTAATCTACTACAAACAGGCGACACCGGGAGACAAAACTGATATATATTCCGAATTTTACCTCAACGGCGTTGCATTGGGCGCCAGTCTGTCCGATTATATGCTGCTCGGCGAGCGGGATTACAACCTGGGCAGCGGTTACAGCACAAAAGCCGGAGCCGGCATCATCTATGACAAACGGCTGGCTTTCCTGCTCAATCTGGAGAATTACCATATCTTCACATGGAGGGGTTACAATCCGGAGATGGACTGGTCCACCACAGACCCAAACACCCTGAATATCCAGGGCGACAAGGGAAATGCACGTCTGACGATTTTCTCGATGAAACTGGCCTACATACTGAAAGACCGATGGAACATCACGCTGACAAACCGTTATTTCTCGCGCCGGACAAACTATAAGTATTATCCGCGCGTAGATAGCTCCACTTACGACTTAATGTTAGGATTGGGCATACGGATTTAGTTCTTCCGTTCCAGTTCGTTCAGGTTCTCCATCTTCTTTCGTTGCAGGAATTCGTAGATTCCTTCCAGATGCTCAGTGACTTTCTTGTTGCCGAACTCATATACTTTGGTGACAAGCCCGTCAAGGAAATCACGGTCGTGCGAAACGACAATCAACGTCCCGTCAAAGTCCAGCAGGGCCTGTTTCAGAATGTCTTTCGTTTTCATATCCAAATGGTTCGTCGGCTCGTCGAGAATCAACAGGTTGACCGGTTCGAGCAGCAGCTTGATCATCGCCAGACGCGTCCGTTCGCCCCCCGAAAGCACTTTCACTTTCTTTGCCGAATTCTCACCTCCGAACATAAAGGCTCCCAACAGGTCCTTGATTTTATTCCGGATATCGCCTTTAGCCACGTCGTCTATCGTCTGAAACACCGTCAGATTTTCATCCAGTAGGGAAGCCTGGTTCTGGGCGAAGTAACCGATCATCACATTGTGGCCGATCGTCAGTGTACCGTCATGCTCAATTTCTTTCATAATACACTTCACCAGCGTAGATTTACCCTCGCCGTTCTTTCCGACAAAAGCGATCTTGTCGCCACGTTCGATCGTTAGGTTGGCATTACGGAAAACGGTATGCTCGCCATACGACTTCGCCACATTCTCGATGATCACCGGATAGGAACCGGAGCGGGGCGACGGCGGGAATTTCAGGCGCAAAGCGGAAGTATCCTCTTCGTCCACTTCCAGTATCTCCAGCTTTTCCAGCATCTTCACACGGCTCTGCACCTGCAAGGTCTTGGAATAAGTGCCTTTGAAACGTTCGATAAACTCTTTCGTTTCAGCAATAAACTTCTGCTGTTCGTCATAGGCTTTCTGCTGCTGTTCGCGACGTTCCTTACGCAATTGCAAGTATTGGCTGTAATTCACTTTATAGTCGTATATGCGGCCCATCGTCACTTCAATCGTGCGGGTGGTGATATGATCGACAAAGGCACGGTCATGGCTGATCACGACAACCGCTTGCCCGTTATCGATCAGGAAATCTTCCAGCCATTGGATAGACTCGATATCGAGGTGGTTTGTCGGCTCGTCCAGCAACAACACATCCGGCTTCTTCAGCAGCAACTTAGCCAGCTCGATACGCATACGCCATCCGCCGCTGAACTCGCTCGTCTGGCGCGTAAAGTCTTCACGGGTAAAGCCCAACCCCAACAGCGTTTTCTCTATGTCGGCATCATAATTGATCTCTTCAATGGAATAGAACTTCTCGCTCAGAGTCGAAACACGTTCGATCAGTTCCATATAACTGTCCGATTCGTAGTCCGTACGCGTTTCCAACTCCTTGTTCAGTTCGGCAATCTCCGCCTCCATCTGGTGCAGATGGGCAAAAGCCTGCGCAGTCTCTTCAAACACCGTACGCCCGTCTTCCGTCATCAAATGCTGCGGCAGATAAGCGATCACCGTATCTTTCGGGGCGGATACTTTTCCGCGAGTCGCCTCACGTACGCCTGCCAATATCTTCAACAAAGTGGATTTACCAGCCCCATTCTTCCCCATCAAGGCAATCCTGTCTTTCTCGTTAATGACAAAAGAAACATCCGAAAATAGTGCGCTACCGCCAAACTCCACTGTTAGTCCGTCTATTGAAATCATATATTATTAATGTATTATCTTATATAAAACGAGCGGCAAAGGTACAAAATAAATCGACATCCTTAACCAATGCCCTTTCGTGCCTTATCATAATAAATAATGATTCAATTCTGGCAAATGCTGAACCCTTCCATATTTCCATCTCATCGTTATGGTTCGGGCAAATCATAACGATGATCCGCCAAAACCATACTGATGTCTATAATTTCAAATCGGCTTTACGGAAGAGAGTCTTTTGGGCTGATATTGAATATTCAGGGATTTATTATACCTTTGCCTCACACTCAATAACAGATGTTTATGCAAACAATACTAATCATTGAAGATGAAAAGCGTGTGGCCGATTTGCTGAAAGCGGGATTGGAGGAAAACGGTTATCAGACGATGGTTGCCTACGACGGAGCAATGGGCCTGCGTCTCTTCCAGTCCAATTCATTCCAGTTGGTGATTTCGGATATTATCCTCCCGAAACTGGACGGTTTCGACCTCTGCAAAGAGATACGCAAACTCAATGCGCAGGTCCCTATCCTCATGCTCACCGCCCTCGGTTCGACGGACGACAAGCTGGACGGTTTCGACGCCGGTGCTGACGATTATATGGTGAAACCTTTCGATTTCCGTGAGTTGAATGCCCGGATCAAAGTCCTGCTGAAAAGGAATATCGAGACACCCGCCAGCGAACCTGTAAAAATCGATTATGCAGATTTATCCATCGACCTGAACCTCCGGGAAGTGATGCGCAATAACATCCCGATCAAACTCTCGCCAAAAGAATATAACCTGCTCGTCTACATGGCCGAAAACGCCGAACGGGTGATCAGCCGTATCGAGATAGCCGAGAAAGTCTGGCATACGCATTTCGACACGGGGACCAACTTCATCGACGTCTACATCAACTATCTGCGTAAGAAGATAGATCGTAATTTCGAAGTCAAACTAATCCATACCAAGCCCGGAATAGGATTTATCTTAACCGATAAGCTATGAAAATAAGAACAGCCCTCACGCTCAAAAACACAGGAGTAACGGCAACCGTCTTCCTCCTCTGCATGGCCATGATCTATCTGGTCAGCGACCACACGCGCAGCAAGACTTTCTACCATGACCTCAAAAGCGAAGCGGTCACCAAAGCCCACCTGTTCCTCCAAAACCAGGTGGATGCTCGCACCATGCAATCCATCTATCTGAACAATAAAAAGTTTATAAACGAGGTCGAAGTTGCAATTTATACGACCGACTTCCTGATGCTCTACCATGATGCCATACAAAACGATATCATCAAGGAAAACCGAGAGATGATCGACCGCATTCTGCACGAGAAAGAGATCGAGTTTTATGTCGATAAGTATCAGGGCATCGGTATGCTTTATTCCTTCGGCGGAAAAAATTACATCGTTACCGCCGCCGCATATGACGGCTATGGCTACGACAACCTCTTCGAGCTTCGCAACACGCTGCTTGTCCTCTTCGTCATCGGCCTCTCCCTGCTGTTTGTTTCCGGCTATATACTGGCCCGCGCTTCGCTGAAGCCTATCCGGGATATCGTGCGGGAAGCCGAAACGATCACGGCTCACCACATCGACCGGCGCCTCCCCGTCAAAAACGAGAAAGACGAATTGGGCGAACTCAGCACCACCTTCAACGCCCTGCTCGAGCGATTGGAAGCCTCGTTCAACTCACAGAAAATGTTCGTCAGCAATGTGTCCCACGAAATGCGGACGCCTTTGGCCGCACTTATCGCCGAGCTGGACCTCGCCTTGCAAAAGGAACGTACCGGCGAACAATACCGCAAAGCCATGCAAAACGCCCTCCAGGATGCCGGGCGCATGAATAAACTGATCGATGGCCTGCTCAACCTTGCCAAGGCGGACTACCAAAAGGAGCAGATCAAGATGCAGGAGATACGCCTCGACGAACTGCTGCTCGACGTACGTGAGTTTATCCTCCGCGCACATCCCGACTACCACATCGAATTGCTTTTCGAACAGGAAGATGCGGACGATGACAACCTGATTACCGTACAGGGGAACCTCTACCTGCTCAACATCGCCTTCTCGAACCTGATCGAGAACAACTGCAAATATTCCGCCGACAAATCGTCTTTCATCCAGATTTCTTTCTGGGACAAGTGGACAATCGTCCGTCTTTCGGACGACGGTATCGGCATGTCGGAAACAGATAAGCAGAACCTCTTCACCCTCTTCTACAGAGGCGACCAGGAAAACAAGGTAGCCGGGCACGGCATCGGAATGGCGCTGGCCCAAAAGATTATCCACCTGCACCAGGGAAATATCGCCGTCCATTCGGAATATGGCAAGGGTACGACATTCGTCATCGAACTGCCCCATATTTAATAATCCTCCTGCGGTGAAACACGCTGTTCCCACCCTGCACTGAATACGCCGAGTTGTGCTTGCAGGCGGGAGACGAGCAGGTCGAGCAACGCTTTATGATCGCCCTTCGTTTCCATCTCGCAAAAGACGACCACGCGGTCCTCCTTCTCTTTATAGAACAGGGAATTCAGTTTTACGTCAGGATCAAAAGACAATGTGTTCATGACGATTTGCCTTGCCTTACCCGACACATCCGGCAGGCATTCGCTCTGGACGGAGTAGCGGCAGACGCTCGTCGCCCGATCTTCGATAAACTGGCACAGCGGACGGAACAGGCAATGCGTCGCCAGTACACACACCACGAGCGCAAAGGCCTCGGCATACATCCCGACAGCAGACAGGGTACCACAAGCCGCAGAACACCAGATCGTCGCTGCCGTGTTGAGCCCGCGCACGCTGAAACCATCCTTCAAGATCAATCCTCCGCCCAGGAAGCCGATTCCCGATACGATCTGCGCCGCCACGCGCGAAGGGTCACCATTGCCCGAAGTCATCGCATAGGAAAGCACGGTAAAGGCAGCAGCCCCAACCGAGACGAGGATGTTTGTCCGCAGCCCGGCATTGCGTTGCCTGTACTGCCGCTCCACACCGATAAGTGTGCCTGTCAGAAAGGCACAACCGATACGCAATAGATAGTCAGAGAATTGAATCATACATTTTTTCCCACAAAAATAGACTTCCGAAAGCAGCGTCATCATTAGAGAACTATTAAATCTCTATTAGAATACCATTAGAGTGACTCTAATAGTTTTCTAATGCCGCTCTAATGGTTTTCTAACAACGCCTCCCACCGGCACGGCCTACCTTTGCAGCATCCAAGAAACAGTAGGTATTCATAAACTTATAAAAAAGAACTACTATGTGGAAGAAGAAAAAAAGCAAAATACAATTCTCCTTTAATGCAGAGAAGGTATTTCTGGCCGCAGCACAGCCTTTAGACACTGTGTTTCACTATTTTCAAACTTCTCCCCTCGGCCTCACGCCCGACGAAGTGGAAGTGCGCCAGTCGCTCTACGGGCGAAACGAAGTGGAACACGAGAAGAAGAAAAATCCTGTCTCCACCTTTATTAAGGCCTTTATCAATCCATTCATAGGCGTACTCACCGCACTGGTGATTATATCCTTTATCCTCGACGTCCTGATCGCCGATCCCGGCGATCAGGACTGGACCGCTATCGTCATCATCTCGACAATGGTTGTCTTCAGCGCCATCCTCCGCTTCTGGCAGGAATGGAAGGCGAACGTGTCAAGTGAAGCCCTGCTCAAAATGGTGACGAATACCTGCTACGCCCGCCGCTCCGGAAACCACGACGAGGAAATCAGCATCGCCGAACTTGTCCCCGGAGACATCGTCATGATTGCCGCCGGCGACATGATCCCTGCCGACATACGCATCATCGAGGCTAAAGACCTATTCGTCAGCCAATCGTCCCTCACCGGAGAGTCCGACCCAATAGAGAAACGGCCGGAGCCCAAAGAGAATAAATATAGTAAAGGCAGCGTAGTCGAACTGGACAACATCTGCTATATGGGCTCGAACGTCGTCAGTGGCTCGGCCACCGGAATCGTCCTGGCAACGGGCAACAATACCTATCTCGGCACCATTGCCAAAAGCATTGCCGGACACCGTGCCGCCACCGCTTTCGACCGGGGCATCAGTAAGGTCAGTTTCCTGCTCATTCGTTTCATGCTGGTGATGATTCCTTTCGTCTTTCTGGTCAACGGGCTGACCAAAGGCAACTGGTTAGAGGCGTTTATCTTCGCCGTTTCGGTTGCCGTCGGGCTGACACCTGAGATGTTGCCGATGATTGTCACCGCCAACCTCTCGAAGGGCGCCGTGGCAATGTCAAAAAAGAAGACCATCGTCAAAGACCTCAACGCCATCCAGAACTTCGGCGCCATGAATATCCTCTGTACCGATAAAACGGGGACGTTGACCTGCGACCAGATCGTCCTTGAAAAATATATCAATGCAGACGGCAGCAACGATGACAACAAACGCATCCTGCGCCACGCCTACTTCAACAGTTTCTTCCAGACCGGACTGAAAAACCTCATGGACAAGGCCATCCTCTCGCACGTGAAAGAACTGTCGCTGGAATACCTGAAAGACAACTATACGAAGGTGGACGAAATCCCCTTCGACTTCACCCGTCGCCGTATGTCTGTCGTCGTGGAAGACAAACTTGGCAAACGCCAGATCATCACAAAAGGCGCCGTAGAAGAGATGCTGGAAATCTGTTCATACGCCGAGTTTAACGGAGCCGTCCACCCCTTCACCCCCGAACTGAAGGAGAAAGCGAGGGAGATCAGCCAACAGATGAACAAACAGGGTATGCGCGTCCTTGCCGTCGCCCATAAAAGCTACCTCGACAAGGAATTCAATTTCAGCGTAGCGGACGAAAGCGACATGGTCCTCATCGGCTACCTCGCCTTCCTCGACCCTCCAAAGCAGTCGGCGGCAAGTGCAATCAAACAATTGCATGAACATGGAATCGAGGTGAAAGTCCTCTCCGGAGACAACGACGCCGTTGTCTGCACCATCGCCCGGCAGGTCGGCATCGACACGGCTGGCGCACTGACTGGGCCCGAGTTTGCTGCCTTGAGCACAGAAAAACAGCGCATAGCTGTCCGCAAAACGACTGTTTTCTCCAAGCTCACCCCGATGCAGAAGACGCAAATCATCACGATCCTGCAAGAGCAGCAAAATACGGTTGGTTTCCTTGGCGACGGTATCAACGACGCGGCCGCCCTTCGTCAGTCCGACATTGGGATCTCGGTCGATTCTGCCGTCGACATCGCAAAGGAGAGTGCCGACATCATCCTCTTGCAAAAAAACCTTATGGTGCTCGAGGACGGCGTGATAGAAGGACGCAAGACCTTCGGTAATATCACCAAATATATCAAGATGACGGCAAGCTCGAATTTCGGGAATATGTTCAGCGTCATGGTGGCAAGCGCATTCCTGCCTTTCCTGCCCATGATGCCGATACACCTGCTCATCCAGAACTTGCTGTACGATATTTCGCAGACGACGATCCCCTTCGACCGCATGGACCCGGAATACCTCCGTAAGCCCCGCAAGTGGGATGCGTCGGATCTGAGCCGTTTCATGATCTTTATCGGTCCGATCAGTTCGCTGTTCGACATCATTACCTATTTAGTCATGTGGTATGCCTTCGGTTGCAACTCGGTCGAGCATCAGACATTGTTCCAGTCCGGCTGGTTTATCGAAGGGCTGCTCTCACAGACGCTGATCGTCCACATGATCCGTACGCGCAAAATCCCGTTTTTCCAGAGCTGCGCCTCCTGGCAGGTGACCGGGCTGACGTTCCTCATCATGGCTGTCGGCATCCTCATCCCCTTCACAGCCTTCGGCCGTTCGATCGGGTTGGAAGCGTTGCCGTTAAGCTATTTCCCGTGGCTCGTCGGCATCCTGCTCTCCTATTGCATCCTGACACAGTTGGTGAAGAACTGGTATATCAAACATTTTATCAAATGGCTATAAAAAGTAAGTATTAACACTGTCATTCAAGTTTAAGAAGATGAAAAAGAGAACACTACAATTCGTATTACTGAGTATGTTATGGCTTGTCGGATGCAAGAACAACATAGAAGAAAAAGAATACGGTGACTACCAGCACAAAGGCGACACAGTCATTGTCGCCAACCCGATACTGAATGAGAAGTTGAAAGTTGCGGAGGTGCAACTCCTGCCTTATTCCAAAGAAGTGGTGACAGCCGGAACGGTACAGGCAATCCCGACACAATTTGCCTACGTCGCACCTCCCTTCGCAGGACGGGTGATGCGGTCGTACGTATCTCTGGGCCAACAGGTACAGGAAGGGACACCTCTGTTCGAAATCAGTTCACCCGATTTCACAACGGCACAGAAGGATTTCTTCCAGGCCCGCCTCTCACGCGAGCTGGCACAGAAAGATTTCCGTCGCAAAAAAGACCTGACGGAAAACGGCGTGAGCTCGGAAAAAGAACTGGAGGAGGCTGAAAACACCTTGCTTATAGCCGAGAAGGAATATGAGAATGCCCTGGCCGCTCTGCGGGTCTACCAAGTGGACGAGCCGGAGAAGATGATACTCGGACAACCTCTTGTGGTCCGCGCTCCTATCACCGGGAATGTGATGGAGAACAACATCGTCACCGGGCAATACCTAAAGGACGATTCCGAACCGATTGCGGTAGTTGCCGACCTTTCAAAAGTATGGATTACGGCACAGGTAAAAGAAAAAGATATTCGTTTTATCCGCGAAGGAAACAAACTGGACATCGAAATCTCCGCTTTTCCCGGTAAGCATATCGAAGGAACGGTTTTTCACGTCGAAGAATCGGTCGACGAGAGCACCCGCTCCATCCGTGTGCTCTCGATATGCGATAACCGGGAAGAAATGCTGAAACTGGGGATGTACACAACCATGCATTTCATCAGCGAGCCTGCCGGGATGATCCATATTGCCGAAAAAGCGCTTCTGCAAGGTGAAAAGGATAGCTATGTGTATGTACAGGCATCCGAAAACAGATATGTGCGCAGGCCGGTGGAAGTGGAAATTGTAAAAGAAGGACTGGCGGTAATAGCTTCCGGGCTACGGGAAGGCGAGAGAGTGATTAGCGAAGGGGGTTACTACTTAAAATAAGAGGAGATGAAAAAAGATATAATGCTGACTGTAATACAGAAACGGTGGGTGATGCTCTGCCTGTTTCTGATGCTGTGCGTGTTCGGTTACTATTCCTGGAAGCAACTCTCTATCGAGGCCTATCCGGATATCGCCGACGTAACGTCGCAGGTTGTGACCCAGGTCCCCGGACTTGCCGCCGAGGAGGTGGAACAGCAGATAACCATTCCGCTGGAACGTGTTATCAACGGACTTCCCGGCATGCATGTGATGCGCAGCAAGAGTACTTTCGGGCTGTCGATGATTACCATCGTCTTTAAAGATGGCACGGAGGATTATTGGAGCCGGCAGCGGGTACAGGAAAGGCTGAACGAAATAGAACTCCCATACGGAGCCGTGCCGGGACTGGACCCGCTGACATCGCCGATCGGCGAGATCTACCGCTATCTGATAGAAAGCGACAACCACTCGCTACGCGAACTGACCGACCTTCAGAACTGGGTGGTTATCCCACGTATCAAAGAGGTATCCGGCGTAGCGGATGTGACTAATTTCGGCGGTATCACGACGCAGTTCCAGGTGGAGGTCGATCCGCGCAAGCTGGAACAATATGATTTGTCTCTTGCACAAGTGATCGAGGCGATCGAAAACAACAATGCCAATGTGGGAGGAAGTGTCCTGAACCGGGGCGACCTTGGCTATGTGGTACGGGGTATCGGGCTGATAGAGGGATTGGACGATCTCGGAAAGATTGTTGTAAGTACAGAGGGCGGCGTCCCTGTCTTCCTCAGCGACATCGGCACACTACGATATGGGAACCTCGAACGCAAGGGTGTCTTTGGCTACAGCGACAGAAACCGTGAATATTCCGAAAGCCTTGAAGGAATCGTATTATTACTGAAGCACGAAAACCCCTCGGAAGTACTGGCTGGAATACATGACGCCGTAGAGGAACTGAATAACGGGTTGCTCCCGGAAGGAGCGCGGATTCATGCTTTCCTCGACCGTACGAGTCTGGTGGACACAACGCTGAATACCGTTTCACATACATTGATGATGGGTATGGCACTCGTTGTTCTGGTACTGATCGTCTTCCTCGGCAACTGGCGGGGGGCGCTGCTGGTTTCGGTGACGATTCCGGTAGCATTGCTGATCGCGTTTATCCTGATGAAGATGACCGACATTCCGGCAAACCTGCTTTCGCTGGGAGCGATCGACTTCGGGATTATCGTAGACGGGGCAATCGTGATGATGGAGACGATTCTCAAAAAACGGGAGGACCATGCGGGCGAATATATCGAGGAAACGAGTATTGCCCGCCGTGCAAAGGATGTAGGAAAACCGATCCTGTTTTCGACAGTCATCATCATCACGGCCTACCTCCCGCTCTTTGCTTTCGAGCGGGTCGAAAGGAAACTGTTTACACCTATGGCCTTTACGATGAGCTATGCCATGGTAGGCGCACTGCTGGTCGCCTTGCTGTTGATACCGGGCATTGCATACGCCATTTACCGCAAGCCGCGCCGGATTTATAAGAACAGATGGTTGGAGAAACTAAGAGATAAGTATGCCACCGTAGTAGAGAAGATTTTGCAAAAACCAAAGCAGATTTTTGCTCCCGTAGCGATCATCCTCATTGCCGGAATCGTATTGAGCATCACAGTCGGAAAGGATTTCCTGCCTACGCTCGACGAAGGCTCTATCTGGTTGCAGGTGAACCTGCCGCCGGGACTGTCGGTCGAAAAATCGAGGGAGATGTCCGACACGCTTCGGGCCCGTACGATGAAATATCCCGAAGTGACCTACATCGCCGTACAAGCCGGGCGAAACGATGACGGGACAGACCCCTTCACACCCTCGCATTTCGAGGTGTCGATAGGCATCAAGCCCTATAGCGAATGGCCAAGAGGAAAAATGAAGAACGATTTGATCGAAGAACTGGCTACGGAATATAAGACGCTGCCCGGATTCCGCGTAGGCTTCAGCCAGCCGATGATTGACGGCGTGATGGATAAAATCGCCGGGGCGCACAGTGAGCTTGTCGTCAAGGTGTATGGGAACGAACCGCGCGAGACACGCCGCATTGCAGAAGAGGTGATGAATGTGTTGAGCGAAGTAGACGGCGCAGTCGATCTCGACATCGACCAGGAGCCGCCCCTGCCCCAACTGCAGATCATGATGAACCGGGATGCAATCGCCCGCTACGGGCTAAACGTTTCGGATGTCTCCGACCTGATCGAGGTGGCGATCGGCGGCAAAGCTGTCGCACAGCTCTACCAGGGTGACCGTCAATACGACATCACCTGCAAATATAAGGAAGAAGCACGGGATACGCCTGAAAAGATCGCGGGACTGATGCTTACCTCCCAGACAGGAGCAAAGATTCCTCTCTCGCAAGTAGCCGAAGTGCGGCTCAGTACGGGCGAGAGCACGATCACACGCGAGATGAACCGACGTCACCTCACTGTCAAACTGAATCTTCGCGGACGCGACTTAGCTTCATTTCTGAAGGAGGCACAGGGCAGGATAGCGGAAAAGATACAATACGACAAGGAGAAATATACGATCAAATGGGGCGGACAGTTTGAGAACCAGAACAGAGCCTATTCGCGCCTGGCTGTGATTATCCCGCTTACGCTGATGCTGATGTTTATACTTCTCTACAGCACATTCGGGAAATTCCGGCAGGCGGCACTGGTGTTGGGGATCGTCCCGTTAGCACTTTTCGGAGGAATGCTGGCGCTTAATCTGCGGGGAATGACGCTCAATGTCTCTTCCGCCGTAGGCTTCATCGCGATGTTCGGACTTTCGATACAGAACGGTATTATCATGGTGTCGCACATCAACGGGTTACGCAAGGCCGGACAGCCGCTATACAATGCGGTTTGCGAGGGAACGCGCCATCGCTTCCGCCCGATCCTGATGACATCTGTCACGACAATCCTCGGGTTGCTACCGGCATCGCTGGCGACAGGTATCGGGAGTGATGTGCAACGTCCGCTGGCAACGGTCATCGTTTATGGTCTGATGTTTTCGACACTGATCTCGATGTTCGTGCTCCCGACATTTTATTATCTGATTGAGAAAAGAAATTTAGCAACCAATAGTAGCCATAAAGAAAATGAAACGATATAATATCCTCATCATACTTCTTATATATATAATGTATAATGAAGTTCCCGCCCAAACGATAGGAAATATGCCATCACAAGAACTGAATTTCCGGGAATACCTGACACGTGTAGGCAAAAACAACCTTAATTACCTGGCCGAGCAACTCAATGTCGACATCGCACAGGCAGAAATCATCGCCCAGAAGGTTCTCCCCGACCCAGACCTGGAGTTCGAGGCGGCAGACGAAACGTTTTCCCTGGGTCTGGGTTATTCCCTGGAGCTCGGTAACAAACGCGGAGCCCGAGTGAAACTGGCGCGCAGCATGGCGGAATACGAGAAGCTGTCGCTCGAATATTATTTCCAGGAATTGAGGGCCGAGTCTGCCAACCTGTTCCTGGAAGCCATCCTGCAAAGGGAACTGTTGCATGTAAAAACAGACTCCTACGAATATATGCGGCAATTGAGCCAGTCGGACAGCCTGCGTTTTGCCCACGGGGAAATAACCGAGAATGACGTGCGGCAGTCAAGGCTCGAAGCCTCGGCACTGCTTAATGAAGTCTATGAACAGGAGGCAGCCTATAAGTCCGCTTTAGCCGTGCTTAACCTATATATGGGATTGACGACCGACACGCTGACCGTACCGGCCGGGACGTGGGATCTGCTGGACAGGGAGTTCGATCTTTCCGCACTGATAAAAGAGGGGCTCGAGAAACGCATCGACCTGCTTGCCTCAGAGAAAGGAATCGAAATCAGTACAAATGAATACAAACTGACCCGTGCCGAACGCCGTCCGGATATCGGCCTGTCGCTTTCGTACGAGAGGGATTGGAACGGTTTCCTTCCCCCCTCCCGCTCCCTGACCGGCGGAGTCAGCATCCCGTTGAAGTTCTCCAACATCAACAAAGGAGCTGTAAAAGCGGCCAGGTTCCGCATCGAGCAATCGAATATCAGAAAAAGAGACTTAGCACTCCAAATTCGCACCGAAATCAGCCAGGCATGGTACAACTTTGAAGCCGAGAAGAAAAAAGCAAACCAGTACAAAACCGGAATGCTCGAAGAATCGCAGAAGGTCCTCGACGGTATGGTCTACAAATATAAACGCGGAGAATCCAGCATCCTCGACGTATTGATCGCCCAGCGTACGCATAACGACGTGCGCGAGCAATATCTTGAAACGATGAAAGGATATGCCTCTGCGCTGGTTGAACTGGAAAAGGCTTGCGGCATATGGGATGTGGAGTTTTAAAACTCCACCATTTCCTCCTTCTGAGAAGTTTTATATCTTTGCACATCAAAAAATCAGACAAATGGATATATTAGAACTCGCAAAACAGAATCAGCAGACTGCATGGAAAGTATTGGAAGAAACAGGTATTATTCCGGCATGGGAACGTATCGGGGCAACGGTTCATCTGGTTGGCTCACTCAAATCCGGCCTGTTGGCGAAGAGTAAGGACATCGACATGCATATCTATACAGAGAAACTGGACGTGACAGAGAGTTTTTCTGTTATGCAGGAACTTGCCGGACGCCTGTCCTTAAAAGAAATCCAATACAAGAATCTGATCCAAACGGAAGAAGAATGCATCGAATGGCACGCGCTATATGAAGACAAGGATATGAATCTGTGGAAATTCGATCTGATCCATATCCGTAAAAATTCCAAATATGATGGCGTGGTGGAAAGGATGACCGCTGCCATCATAGACCGGCTTACTCCTGAGATCCGGAAAACAATACTGCAAATCAAATTTGATGTGCCGGATAATATAATGATTCCGGGTGTAGAAATATACCATGCCGTTTTCACGGGCGGTGTCCGCAATTACGAAGAACTTGAACAGTGGCGCAAAACCAATCCATTGATCGACAGTCTCGATTGGCTGCCGTAATCAATAAAGATTAATGAGAAAACCACTTTCATTTCCAATATGGCGTAGTTGTCAATCCATTGCTTGGCGGTATACCCTATAGTCTGCTTGATTATCTTATTGAGGTGACGGACGGTGATCTGATTTTTTTTGCTACTTTTGTTTTCATATTCTTACAACTTTCTTTATATACAAAATTTATGGTTGATAACTTCCAATACAGATTAACAAGAAATCAGAAGATAGAAATAGCTCAAAATCTAATTGACATTTTACAAAAAGACGCAATGATAACCGAACAAACCCATAAATTCATCAGCAATTGGATTCTTACTTGTTCCGATGAAAAAAGGAAAGCGTTTTTCGACGTGTGGGATATTGTCTTAAAAAACTATCTGCCAACAACAAGACCAATTTTATTTCGGGCTTGTGACAGGATCAGTAAAGACTATAAAATAGCAAGTTTTACCGGACGATTAGAATGTGCAAGAAGATTCAGTAAAGGCAAGGGTTCTTTGATTATATGCGACACGAAAGAAACGCTATTATGTGAAGAAGAATTTTATCAGCCTGGGGAATATGAGCATACATTTTATCCTCTTGTCAGTGTTTTAGAAAAAGCAAAAGCATCCGGAGGATGTGGATTTCCCGAAAGAATTTTAAATAATTATATTGGTGAAGATGAATATATCATGAGAATCAATTTATGTAGCATGCACTGCTTCAGATGGATAAATAAATAATGAAGGCTTCTTGCCGAAGTTTTTCTTAATTCACTTTATTCGCTAACATTTAAACGGAAAAACAGCTAATGCATCTACTATCTTTTTAATATGATGTTCTTTCTTATCTGCCAATTGCAGCAGAAGAGGTAACATCAATGTTTGAAAATCAGGTATCATAATCTCACAATCTAATCTACGTATTTACAACCGATTATTACTCAATATTTTGCAAGTAATAAGTCTGAACTATGGCCGTAATCTTTAAGGAATCATTGAAAGCAGAGTTCATCAGGAATACAAACAATAAAAAACTGACTCGGATTTCAATCTGAGTCAGTCTCATCTTTGATGTAGCACGCTACAAGGAGCAGGAATTACAGTCTCTTACTTCCTTCTTGCAAGATACTCGATGGCATAAACCGGCCAGCGGGGAACTTTTCGGATATTTGTACGGACTGCAGGAATGTCGCACAGCAGGAAGAGGGCTGCAAGAGCTAAGGCGAACCAGATAACATAGCCGTATACCTGTTTCATTGCCACCATCATCATGGAGTGCAGGAAGTCGTGCCCAACGTACTCGCTGAAGTTAAAGTGCGCTATATCCAAGTGAGTGAGAGTAAGTTGCTGTCCGTAACTCATCATATTATCGTTCATAAAGTGCGAGAAGATGGTGGTATAAATGCCATAACCTGCCGCTCCTGCCAGATACATATGGAGGATATTGAACACGAACAGGCCCATGAAAAACTGTTCAAGGCTGGGCACTGATTCGTCTAAAGCCCACATCAATGTGGGGGCAAGTATGGCATAAGCAAATCCCCGCAAGAATATGGCAAGGCGATACTGCTCGATATTGACATTCATGTCCAGCGTAAAATACATCAACATACCATAGAACGCAATGCAGATGAAAGCTATACCGAAGAGTTTCCATACCTTCCACTTTTTTACTTTTAGCCAAAAGAGGTCAAGCAAGATGCCAACGTACATACCGGGAAGCGCCCACATATACTGCGCCTCTTTGGTCAGCTCCTCCAGTCGGATGACTTCGCTGTAAAGTATCTCTTCCATTGTGTGTTCAGCACCGAAAGCAAGTTCGGCAAAGAAGGTAACGATGAGAATGGGAACAACGTTGCGACGTGTGAAAAGACTGAGTTCGACGTAAGGGTAACGGTAATAGCGAAGGCGGTAGAGCACAATGCCGGAAAGTACAATGGCCGTACCGAGCAGAAGGCGCATGCGGAGCGCGTCGAACCACATGAAATAGTCACCATACACCACGATGTAAGATACCACGAGCATCAGTCCACAGATGAACAACGCTCCCTGAAAGTCAATCCCTTTGAGTGACAGGCGCTGGGGCATGGGACAGAACGGGCGGCAGAAGATGACTTGCGTAAGCAGTACGAACAGCATGGTGCCGATAGTAAAGACGTGCATCATCTGCCAAGTGAAATGATGACCGAACCAAGCAGCAAGCCATCCGCTGCCCTCTATAGCGGTGAGCAGGATGATGTGGAGCACGGGAAAGAAGACGGCAAAATCGCGTCGGGGGGTAATCCAAAGCTGGATGTTGCTCATACACTCGAACGTGCCTTGTATCTTGGCCATTCCGGCAATGAAGCACACCACCGTGAGTACAGGTATCGACTGGCAATACATTGTCAGCATGTTGCATACGCCAAGGACAATGGCGGAACCGCAAAGCAACTGCCGGTTGGTGAAACGGAACTTCATGCGGAAGAGCATAGGGAAATACACAGCCATGCCCGCAAGGGTGGCATAAAGCAGGAAGAGTACGTCCTCAATCATGAAGTTGGTGGTGCCACGGATGCCATCCAGTGCACCGAGGTAGATGCCTCCGCTGAACTGAAAGCAAAGGGCGGTCAGCACGTACAGCCAGGGCTGGATACGGCGAGGCACCCACTCCTTCATCATCGGCATGGAAAAGCCCATGTTGGGGGGAGGACCACCGGCACTCTTCATAAAGAATTCTGTTAATTGTCCCATTACGCATTACTCCTTAACGATACATTCCACATTATAACCGCCCTTTAGCTTGGCAACATCACTGTTCGTGTCGAGCTTGATGCGCACGGTAACACGCTGTTCAACCTTCACAAAATTGCCGGTGGCATTGTCGATGGGAATGAGTGAGAAGGCACTGCCGGTAGCATCGGAGATGCATTCCACCGTACCCGTATATTCCACACCCGGAACGGCATCAGCTGTTATCTCCACCTTATTGCCCACATTGATGTGAGGCAACTGGCTTTCCTTGTAGTTCGCCTCAATCCAACGTTCATCCTTGTCAACGATACTCACCAGTGTCTGCCCCGGATTGACAAGCTGTCCTGCATGAATGTCCTTCGTGCCGACAGTACCGTCGCAGGTGGCAATAATGTAGCAATAAGAAAGATTAAGGCGGGCGAGGTCGACAGCACGACGAGCCAGTTCTATGCCCTGCTCCGAAGCAGAAAGATGATGTCCCTGCTCGGCTACAACAGCCGACTGCATCTGGCGTGAACGAACCGCCTGTTCATAGGCTGCCTTGGCACTCAGATAACCCGTATGTACTTTATCATACTGTTGTTGGGTGACGGCATCTTGGCTGAGGAGGTTCTTGAAACGGTTATCCTCACGCATGGCATTCTCCATCTGCGCACGTGCCGATTCGATGCCTGCCTCGGTAACGGTCATGCTTGTCTTGGTGGTAACGATGCTGCTTGCCGTTCCCTTCGAGCCCTGTTCGGCACGGATAAGGTCTGTTTCGGCTTGAGCCAGCCGCAAGCGAAATTCAGCATCCTCAATGATGACGAGTGTGTCCCCCTTTTTTACCTGCTGAAAATCGGTAAAGCGTACTTCACGGATGAAGCCTTGTACACGGCTGCTTTGAGGCACGACATTCTGACGAACACGGGCATTGTCGGTAAATTCTCCACTGCCGAAGTGTATGAACTGACTTGCCACATAAACAGCTCCGCTCAAAAGGCAAAGCACGATGAGCGCATTATATATATAAGTGCATATTTTGTTCTTTTCCATTATTATAAAGTATTTGTTACGTATTTGAGTTTATAGAAATTATAAAGCATACCGATGCGGGCATTGACCAGCGCCATTTCGGCAGAGAGTTTCATGTTAGAGGCATCAACCATATCAGTAAGGAGCGCAAGGTCATTCTGATAACGATTTTGCACCACGGAGTAGTTCTGATTGGCAAGTTCCACCTGCTTCTGCTGCGTCTTCACCTCGGTGTAGGATGTCAGAAGGTTGGTGTAGCTTGCCTGTACACCATTATCCACTCCCTCATGCGCCAAGGCGAGTGCTTCCTGCGACTGCTGATGCTCTATACGCGCCTTGCGGATGTGGTGTTTGTTCTTCCAAAGATTGCCAAGTTTGAATTTTACGCCTATCCCGACGAACCACACGTTTACATTGCAATCTTTCGGGATGAGGTCTTGCGTATATGGACCAAAGAACTGATTCTCTGCCACAACAGCTACCGAAGGCAATGATTCCGCTTTTGCCTGCTTCACATTCTGCTCCGCAAAATTTGTGGCAACTGCTGCCTGACGGATGCCAAGGTTGTTGTCCGCTGCTGTCTGCTGCCATATATCTTGAGCAGCGATTGCCGAGATTGCATTTATTTCTGTATCAAGTTCATTCTTATCGGGTACTATAACCGTCTGCTTCGGTAAATGAAGTGTTGTAACCAGCTGATAGTTGATGACAGTGGAAGCATCGGTGAGCTTCGTCAACGTGAGTTCAAGCCCCTGCAACTGAAGTTCATAGCGAGTGATGTCGTTCTGCAAGACGGTGCCTTGCTCACGGCGGGCTTTCATTTGCTCAATCTCCTTCTGCGTCAGTACGATATTCTGGCGAACCACTTCTATCTGATTGTTCAGCTTGCAGAGGTCAAGGTAGTAACCCGTCAACAAGAAGCGTACCTCCTGGCGGTTCTTTTCGACATCGAGTTCTGCCATTTCCTTGCCCAGTTCCGCCATGCGGATACCCGAACGGATAGCACCACCCGCATATACGACCTGCGACACTTGAGCCGTAAAACTGTTTCCCCAATGGGGAGTGTCCTGTTTGCCGTTTGCCACGGGAACAGCTCCCACACCCGGCACGATATAATCAGTCGTCCCATTGGTCGAAAAACCTCGCGACAGCATGAATGCATTGCCCGTATAACTGCCCTGAAGACTCAAATCCACACTCGGCAGCAAAGCCGATTTGGCTGCTGCCACCCCTTCATCGGCTGCCCGCAAAGCCACCTCACTCACTCTCACCTTTTGACTCTGCTGGTCAGTAAGGCTGTAAAGTGTTGTGAGTGTCATTGACTGCACAGCCCTATCTTGCGCACATATAGGCACAAAAAAAGCCCCTTCGGCCATCAGAGCAACAGCCAAAGCAGAATAAGCCATAAGTTTGTTCATGAAATAAAAATAGATGTATTATTGTTCATTATTTTTCCTTTAACCATTAACCTTTGTCATTCCCTTGGAAATACTAATAATGAACTTAAGAGTCCGGGCAGCAACATCTGCCACAATGCTCTACAAACAGTCTCATCAGGGAATATAAAAAGATGAGAACCGAATATCAAGCACTATTGATTGAGAAATCCGGCGCGAATTTACAAATAAAAATTCAAAATAGGGTTGAGAAAGTCGGAATAATTATACATGCAAACTTAAATAGGAATAGGATGTATCAATATAATTTCCTGTAACAATTGTGTACTGCCCCCCAAAGTTAGACGTTAAAAAATAACGTTATAAATACTCTAAATAATGAGCTCGGACATGAAAGCGAGTCATCAACTCAATCATGCTCACTCCTGATTCATGAAGTCGAATGATTTCTTGCTTTTCCTCTAATGTGTGATGTCTTAACATAAATAAACCCTAAAATTTTTTTGTCTAACTTTTAGGGTTCACTTCAAAAGAAATCCCTGATAACGTCTGATTATCAGGGATTTGCTTGATTTTCCTTTTGTTTTCAGTGATCCGCCT
>URZO01000071.1 GCA_900552465.1 uncultured Parabacteroides sp.
GCTGGAAAGCTTTTCCGACAAGACACCGATCTACTGGTGGGTCTTTGCCCTGGCTTTTGTTATTGTGGCAGCGATCACCATGCTGACGGTCACTTTCCAGAACTGGAAAGCGGCGAATGAGAATCCGGTGAACAGTGTAAAGAGTGAATAATTAAACAATAATATATTATGAATAATCTGTTAAATTTGAAATCCTTCTTTAAGTTTCTGGGGCGGAATAAAGGATACACCATGATTGACTTGTTCGGTCTGTCAGTATCATTAATGTTCGTTATCCTGATCGCTACTTATGTGATTGGCGAGTTATCGACCGACCGCTATCATGAAAACGTTGACCGTACCTATGTGCTGACTGATGGTAATTATATGGGTTCTGCTTATCAGATAGGTTACCGCCTGGAAGAACGTTATCCGGAGATTGAAAAAGTATGCCATGTTATGACACGCATCTTTGACAAGACACCGCTTCAGAAAGGCGATATGAACCTGACTGCCAATTTGATGCTTGCTGATTCTACCTTTTTCGACTTTTTCAGTTTTCCACTGGTTAGAGGAGATAAGAATACCGTGTTGGCAGCCAGAAACTCAGCCGTGATCTCCCAGTCTTTTGCTAATCGTTATTTTGCGGATGAAGATCCGATGGGTAAAATGATTCGTATCAACGATAGGCTATCGCTGACGGTCGACGGGATTATGAAGGATATCAGCAATTCCGTTATTCCATACGAGGATATCCTTTTCCGGGTTGAAAATATCCATCTTCTGACAGGAGAGGAAGGCATGTTCGGCAACTATAACAGTTACGGTGCTACCAACGTTTTCGTGATGCAACGTGAAGGAGCTGACCTTACTGCCCGCTCGGCCGATATCCGCGAATATTTTGCAACTTTCCTTCGGTCATTCGAACAGGATAAATCGAAAGGTGTCTACTTTGTACCCCTGAAGAAACTTTATTTCTGGGAACAAAACAGCCCCTGGGGTATTTACACCATCGAACGTGGTAACTGGCAGTTTGTTATGATCCTGATGTCCATAGGCCTGCTCATACTGATCTTCGCCATCATCAACTATGTGAATCTTACAGTGGCACAAACCGGTTTCCGTGCCAAGGAGATGGCTACTCGTCGCCTGCTGGGCTCGTCGCGTAAGGAACTCTTCTCGCGTCTGATCATGGAATCGACGTTGATGACGGCTGTTTCTTTCCTGTTCGGCCTGCTATTAGCCTTCGTATTTTCCCCCTATGCAGGTAATCTGTTGGAAAGAAAGATCGATCTACCGGGCATGTTCACGCCATTGAACAGTATAATTATGATACTTCTGATCGCCTTCACCGGCTTTATCTCCGGGTTGCTGCCGGCCATTGTGATCTCCAATGCAAAGCCTATCGAGGTAGTACGCGGCACGTTCCGTAAGCAGACGAAGATGGTATTCAGTAAGTTCTTTATTGTTTTCCAGAATACTATTACCATTTGTCTGATTGCCGCCTCTCTTACCATGTTTTTGCAGGTGAAATATATGATTAAGGCACCTCTGGGTTACAATACGACTAATATTATCGACATAAACGGTATGGAGCTGCCTGATGAACAGACCTGTTTCACGCTTATGAACGAGTTGGAACAATTAGCCAGCGTCAACCGGGTCGGTGCCGGATTAGGTACGCCTTTCAATATGGGGATGAATTACACCTCCCGTTACCCGAACGGTAAGACGATCAGTTTCCAAATGATCCGTTGCGAGAAAACGTTTGCCGATATCCTTGGCTTCGAATTTCTGCGTGACAATCATGTGGCTAATTCCGAACGGTATTTCCTCTCCGAAAGCTCTATGCGTGCTTTGGAATTGCCTGACGATGCCACCACCATTGATCTTACCAACTGGGGAACCCATCCGCTGGCTGGTATCGTACGTGACTTCCAGTTGCGTAATATCCTGCAAAAGAACAGCCCGATGATCATCATCCTGAAAGATAACCCGAAAAACCTCGACGATAAGCCTTGGAATATCCTCGTAGAAGTAAATGGTGACCCTTACGTTGCCCGCCGGGAAGTAGCAGACATTTTCAAACAGGTGACTGGGATGGACTTTACCGGTAAGTTTATGGATGAGCAGGTAGAAGAATCGTTTACCGTTCAGAAAAGAACCTTATCGATCGTTATGATCTTTGCCGGTATCGCGATCTTGATCTCGTTGTTGGGGTTGTTGGCAATGTCTACTTACTTTATCCAGCAACGTTCATCCGAAATAGCAGTGCGTAAGGTATTCGGTTCGACCAATGCACAGGTACTGATCCGGTTAGTGAAAGCTTTCCTGACCTATGTGGCGGTTGCCTTTATCATCGCTATACCGCTGATCTGGTATTTTATGAACGGATGGCTGACCGATTATTCGTATCGTATTGAACTTTCTCCCTGGATATATGTCGTTGCCGGCTTGTTCTGTCTGATCATCTCTTTTGTTACAGTGTTTGTACAGAGTTACCAGGCTGCCATATCCAATCCGGTAGAAAACATAAAAGATAATTAGGCTTTTGGCCTAATTATCTTTTAACCAAAACATTTCATATATTAGACCTAATGAATTAGTAGAAATAAATAGAGTAAACACCACAATGAACAATTTATTGAACTTTAAGTCCTTCTTTAATTTTCTGGGACGAAACAAGGCTTATACAGCCATCGACCTGTTCGGTCTGTCCGTTTCACTGATGTTTGTGATCCTGATTGCTACCTATGTAGTGGGGGAGCTGTCTTCCGACCGGTACCATGAAAATGGTGACCGTATTTATGCGTTAAGTGATGGTGAATCCACCGGATCGGCCTTTCAGATAGGATACCGGCTGGAAGAACATTATCCGGAGATTGAAAAGAGTTGCCATGTACTGACCCGGGTTTTCGGTGATATGCCGGTCCAAAGCGGAGATCAGAAGTTTATAACAAACCTGATGCTGGCCGATACTACTTTTTTCGACTTTTTCAGTTTCCCGTTGGTAAGGGGGAATAAAGAGAATGTATTGGCAGCAAAGAACTATGCCGTGATCTCCGAGTCGTTTGCGAATAAGGTTTTTGGGACTGAAGACCCGATGGGAAAAACGATCCGTGTCAATGATGGGCTGACACTGATTGTCAACGGAGTTATGAAAGATATCCGGCATTCCGTCATCCCGGACGAAGATATCCTATGCAGGGTCGATAATATCAGAGCTGTAGGAGGTAATATGTTTGATGACTACAACAGTGCGAAGTCTGTAAACGTTTTTGTGATGGAACGTGAAGGGGCTGATATTACTTCCCGGTCGGACGATGTCCGCGATTGGTTGAAGACTTTCTTTTGGATTTACGAAAGAGAATTATCGACAAAGGTTGAGTTCGTTCCATTGAAACAGTTGTATTTTTGGAAATTTAATTCTTCGCCTCGTATAGATAGGGGAGATAGACAGTTCGTACTTATCTTATTGTCGGTGGGCTTACTTATCTTGATATTTGCCGTTATTAATTATATTAACCTGACGGTAGCGCAGACCGGTTTCAGGGCAAAAGAGATGGCCACCCGGCGTTTGTTGGGTTCTTCACGTAAAGAATTGTTCTCCCGCCTGATCATAGAGTCTACCTTACTGACTGCTATTTCTTTTTGTGTCGGCATGTTACTGGCCTTCTTATTTGTTCCTTATGCCAGCGACCTGTTGGAAAAGAAAATATATCTGAACGAGATGATTACCCCGTTGAATGGTATGATTGTAATTATCCTGATCGCTTTAATCGGGTTTATAGCAGGTTTACTCCCGGCTATCGTTATCTCAAATGCGAAACCGATCGAAGTGGTGCGTGGAACTTTCCGCAAACAGACGAAGATGGTGTTTAGTAAATTCTTCATCATTTTTCAGAATATGATCACTATCTGCCTGATCGCAGCTTCGATAACCATGTTTCTACAGGTAAAACACTTGATTAAAGCTCCTTTGGGATATAATTCGGAGAATATGATAGATATAAGTGGAGAGGCCTTGTCGAATCGTCAGACCTGTTCCACCCTGGCAAATGAGTTGGAGCAACTGGCCTGTGTGGGCCGGATAGGTCTGGGACAAGGTACCCCGTTCAATATGGGGATGAACTTTACCGGCCGCTTCGGTGAAAAGAATATCAGTTTCCAGGAATTTAGCGGCGATAAGGAATATTGGGATATGCTCGGGTTTGATATTCTGCGTGAAAATCATGTTGCCGAAACGGTGAAGTATTATCTTTCGGAAGAAACCATGCGGGTACTGGAATTGCCGGAAGACGTTGTATCATATAAGTATAGGGGATGGAATGAAGTTCCTGTTGCGGGTATCGTTAAAGATTTTCAGGTAAGTAATATATTGATGAAGAAACATCCGACGGTCCTGATGCTCTATACCAACAAAGAAGATTTGCATCCCCGTAATATTCTTGTGGAAGTGAAAGGGGATCCGTATGTTGCCCGTAAGGAGGTCGCTGCTGTTTTTGAAAAGCTGACAGGTTTAGAGTTTACCGGTAGGTTTCTTGATGAACAGATTGAGTATTCGTTTGTTGCACAGGAAAGAACTTTAACGATTGTCATGATCTTCGCCGTGATCGCTATCCTGATCTCTTTATTGGGGTTACTTGCCATGTCCACTTATTTTATCCAGCAACGTTCTTCTGAGATAGCGGTTCGAAAAGTGTTCGGTTCGACAAACGCACAAGTGCTTCTCCGGCTTGTAAAAGCCTTTCTGACCTATGTGGCAATTGCATTTATCATTGCTATACCACTGATCTGGTATTTTATGAATGGATGGCTCTCGGATTATTCGTATCGTATTGAACTTTCGCCCTGGATATATATTGCTGCGGGGGTATTCTGTCTGGCTATCTCTTTTGTAACGGTATTTATACAGAGCTATCAGGCAGCTGTATCCAATCCGGTAGAGAATATCAGGGATAATTAGAAAACGAAAGGTTTCTGGTCTTTAGATAAAACAATAGCGCCTCGGTTATGCCGGGGCGCTATTATTTTCCCCGGTTATTAAAGGGAACTTCTTATATTTAATCTCCAAGGATTTTCAATGGTTTCGATAGTCTTCTTTGTGATCAGTGAAGCCATTGTCTGTCCCATCAGTTTGAAGTCGGTGGATAGTGTGGTGATACCTCCGGCCAGTATTTCTTTTAAAGGGGTATCATTGTATGAGATAATTCCGAAGTCCTTACCGGGTATGAAGTTCTGTTGTTCGGCCTGCTTGAGCAGATCTACCAGGTCACGGTCATTTACAACCATGTAAATTTCCCCGTTATTTAACTTCCGGTCTTTTACCGTACATATATAATCGTGCGTAAATTGATTATAGTCCTTACAGAATGCACATAACCCGTTATATCTTTCGATCGGTTCTTTCTCTTCTTTCTGAACCATGATAATATGCCGGTATTTCTGTATATAAGGTAATCCGTATACTAATGCCTCATAGGTGTCTTTCTCAAAATTTTGCGATACCGACGAGTATATCCCTTTTAACTCCGAGTGGAAATGGTCTAATAAGAATACATTACCCGATAAAGTTTGTAGTAAAGGATTGATACCGGAGAACTTTCCGGACATGATGATATATGTAGTATATTTATTGTTAGCTTCATTGATAAGCGTCTCGAACACTCTCCGGTTATAATTATGGAAATAAATATCCACGGTTGCGGTTTTTCCTATCGACTCCATGAACGAATTATATATGTCTTCTTTGAATTCATTAAACTCATTAAAGAGAAGAAATATATTGTGCCGGTGTGATATGCGGGTACTGGTTACATAATAGCCTACCCCCGGATTGGAATCGATGATACCTTTTGATTTCAATTCGCTTAGTCCTGCGAATACTGTATCTCTCGATAAATTATAATTCTTTCTGAATTCATTGATTGAAGGAATCCAGTCACTTTTTTTATAGGTACCATTATTTATACCGTCTATAACGTGGTTTACTACCAGTTTGTATTTTGATTCATTTACTTTCATCGTTGTTATTTTTGATGTGCAAATATACTTCTAAAGAATCGAACTGGTACGATCTGGTCTATGTTTAAGAACATAATTAAAATGCCGTACTAGTTCGTACCAGTTGTTGGTTTTATGCCTATATTTGCTGCCGATGAATCTAATGCCATAAAAACAATTTATAGTATCATGAAAGTAAGTAAGCTGAAAAAATACGTAATCCTGAGCGGAGGCGCATTCGTTCTTTTCTCCTGGAGTCTTCCTGCACAAGAAGCTACAATCAGTATAAATGCTTCTAAGGTGGAGAATAAGATATCTCCTTATCTTTACGGAGCTTGTATAGAGGATGTAAATCATGAGATTTATGGAGGGCTGTATGATCAAAAGATCTTTGGGGAGAGTTTCGAGGAGCCGGTCAGGGGTTTCACGTTCGATCACTTCACTGCCTATGAAGGTTATTGGCAACCTCAGAATGGGGGAGTGAAAATAGAAGCCTATCCCGGGGCCAAATTGGTTTATGAACGTACGGATGTGGATAATGGCTCGGTTGAGGTGGAGCTGCGTTTAAGTGGGAGTGCTGCTAATAATGCCGGTTTACTGGTTCGGGTAAATGACCCGGGGAATGGAGCCGATAATTTTGAAGGATATGAAATAAGCCTGGCAGCCGATGGTAAAAAAGTGATATTCGGGAAACATCGTCAGAACTGGCAGTCTCTGAAGGAAGTTTTTGTAGATTGTTCTCCTCAGGCATGGAATAAACTGAAGGTGCAGATGAACGGTTCACAGATTGAAGTTCTGTTGAATGGGAAAAGTTTGTTTATTTATAATGATACGGAAACTCCGGTATTAGGAGGCAAAGTAGCTTTAAGAACCTGGAATTCAAATACGGAATTTCGTGCTCTGAGTATAGAAAAGAACGGTAAAAAGGAAAGTGTATCTTATGCCGGGAAGACTGGTCAAGCGGTTAGTTTACATTGGGATCCTATACAAACTGCAGATGCGAAAGCGGTATTTATCCATGATGGTGAAGACGCTTATAACGGAAAGTATTCGCAGGTCATCCGGATGGACGGAAAGAGTGGGATAGCGGGAGTCGCTAACCAAAGCCTGAACCGGTGGGGGATTTCCGCGACGAAAGGACAGCAGTTGCAGGGAAGACTTTATATAAAAGGGAATGCTTTTGATGGTCCCGTAACGATCGCTCTGCAAAATGCAGACGGAACCAGAGAATATGCAACACATACAATAGGTGAGATTTCAAACCAGTGGGAGAAATATCCTTTCAGTTTGGTAGCCAATACCACAGATCCTCAATCCCGCCTGGCTGTTTATATAAATCGTCCGGGTAAGATCTGGATTGATCAGGTGGTGTTGATGAATACGGGAGACAAACAATTTCATGGGTTACCTTTCCGTAGCGATATAGGACAGGCTATGCAGAAACAGGGATTGACCTTCCTGCGTTATGGTGGAACAATGGTGAATGCTCCCGAGTATCGTTTTAAAAAGATGATCGGTGACCCGGACAAACGTCCTCCTTATAAAGGGCATTGGAACCCTTACTCTACAAATGGTTTCGGTATAGAAGAGTTTTTGAAATTCTGTGAAGCCGCAGGTTTTCAGGCAGCCTTTGCTGTAAATATAGAGGAAACGCCTGAAGATATTGCCGATATGGTAGAATATCTGAACGGGCCGGTCTCTTCGAAGTGGGGGAAGAAGCGGGCTGAAAATGGACATCCGGAAACTTATGCCGTGAAATATATAGAGATCGGTAATGAAGAAGTGATCCATGCGGATGACGCAGACGGTTACAGGCATTATATAGATCGGTTTAATTTACTATATGAAGCAATTAAAAGTAAAGATGCCTCTGTCGATGTTATTAATGCTGCCTGGTGGCGACCGGATTCTCCTAATATGGAAATGGTATTCAAGGCACTCAACGGTAAATCTCCTTATTGGGACTACCATCCCTGGGCTGATGACCTGACTACGGGTATGAATGTTGCAAAAGAGTTGGAAAAGATGCAGCAATTGTTCCTGAAATGGGATCCCGATACGAAGATGAAATGTGCCATTTTCGAAGAAAACGGGAATTTGCATAATATGCAGCGGGTATTAGGACATGTTACTTTGCAGAATGCCGTGCGCCGGCATGGAGATTTTGTATTTACCTCTTGTGCAGCCAATGCTTTACAACCTTATTTACAGAATGATAATGGTTGGGACCAGGGACAAGTCTTTTTCACCCCAACCCAGGTGTGGGGAATGCCTCCTTATTATGCACAACAGATGGCTTCTGAAAACCATCTACCCTTACTTGTCAATAGTGAAGTTACAGGAGATCTGGATGTTACAGCGACAAAAGATGAAGAGGGGAAGTCGTTGGTCGTTCATGTAGTTAATATAACCGATAAGGCTATCGATACGGATATGACGATAAAAGGACTGACAGGTGTAGATAACGTTGAAGTCATTACGCTGTCCGGTGATTTGAAAGAACGTAATACGCCCGAACAACCTTGTCGGATTATTCCGGTGAAAAAAGATTTGGAAATAAACGGGGATGTGAAATATACTTTCCCTGCCTATTCATACACGATCATGAAATATGAGAAATAACCAGTTCTCATTTGAGAGGATATTATTAGTAGTATGCAAGGAACGATTTTTAGTATTGAAGAATTTGCGGTGAATGATGGCCCTGGTATCCGGACTACCATATTCCTGAAAGGTTGTCCGTTGCGTTGTGCCTGGTGTCATAATCCGGAGGGGATATCCCCTGAACCGCAATATATGGATAAAAAGGGAGAACGGACATTATGCGGTTACCGGATTACAGTAGATGAACTGGCCGGTCAGTTGTTGAAAAATAAGGATATCTATGCCTTGAATAATGGTGGTATAACATTGACCGGGGGCGAACCTTTACTACAGGCTGACTTTGTAAGGGAGCTGTTACGAAAGATAAACCCTTTTGTTCATACAGCCATCGAGACAAGTGGGTATGCTCCTGTCTCTGTCTTTAAAGAAGTGCTCCCTTTATTGGATTTGGTCTTGTTTGATATCAAGCAGATGGATCCCGTACTGCATAAAAGATATACCGGGGTTGATAATCGTTTGATACTTAAAAATTTGGAAACGCTGTGCTCGTCTGGAAACAAGTTTATTATTCGGGTTCCGTTAATTCCCGGAGTAAACGATACAAAAGAAAACATGCAATCCATTTTGAAAGTAGTAAAAGGTGTAGAATCTCTGGTTCGAATAGAATTGCTTCGTTATAACAAGATTGCCGGAGCAAAATATTCCATGATAGGCAAGGTATATAACCCTCCGTTTGATCCGGATGCTTTACCACAGATCAATAATGTATTTGAAGAAAATAATATTAAAACGATAATTTTATGAACGAAAGAATTAAAAGCCTGCGTAAATATATTTTGGATAAGAAACATCACCGGTATCGCAGGACTCCGGAAGAATTGGGGATAAACGACCTGAGTGTCCGTTTCGAAAAGGAGAAACTTTCTCCGGTTGTCAGATCGTCTGTTTGTTTATCCGAACTTTTAGCAAAAGAGGAACCTGTTATCCTAGAAGGTGAAAAGATTGTTTTTACACGGACTATAACGGATATTCCCGATTTGTATACTCCGACGGAGTGGGAGACGATCAAACAAAACCATTATATTCATGAGCGTGGGGCTGTTTGTAATATATCTCCGGATTATGCTTATACGATCAGGAATGGTTTCGAGGTTCGTAAACAGGAAATACAGACAAGGTTGAAAGATGAATTGTTGACGGCTGAACAAAAGGAATTCCTGAACGCTACCTATAACTGTATCCTGGCTTTGCAATCATTTATAGGAAGGTATGCAGATCATGCTCTGTCGATAGGCGAAACGGAAATAGCAGAAACATTGCAGGCTGTCAGGACAAGAGGTGCCCGGAGTTTCAGGGAAGCACTTCAGTTGTTGCGAATACTTCATTTCTCAATCTGGGAGTCCGGCAATTATCATAACACACTGGGACGTTTCGATCAGTATATGTATCCTTACTACATACAGGATATCGAGAACGGAGTATTGACAGAAGAAGAAGCATTCGATCTTCTGGAGGAATTCTTCCTGGTCTGCAATAAGGACAGTGACCTATATCCGGGTATGCAACAGGGTGATAACGGTCAGAGTCTGGTGTTGGGTGGACGGAGCCTTACCGGAGAATATCTGTTTAATAACCTATCCAGGATGTGCTTGAAAGCGAGTTTTGAACTGGAACTGATCGATCCGAAGATCAACATCCGTGTCGATAAAGATACGCCTGCCGAGATCTATGAATTAGGTTCGCAGTTGACTAAGATAGGATTGGGTTTCCCGCAATACAGTAATGATGATATTGTTATTCCGGGACTTATCAGGAAAGGTTATTCGAAGGAAGATGCCGTAAATTATGTTGTGGCAGCTTGCTGGGAGTTCATTATTCCGGGAGTTGCAATGGATATTCCAAATATAGATGCACTTTCTCTGATCGACTGCGTGAAAACTTGTATGGACGAGTTGAAAGATTGCCCGGATTATGAAACCTTCTACGGTCTTGTCGAGAAAGAAATGAGTCGTCGGTTAGATCTGATCTGTGAAAAAGAGCGTAATATTTATCTTATACCGGCTCCGATGATGTCCCTGCTTATGGATGGAACGATCGAACGTGCCAGGGATATTTCAGAAGGAAGCAAATATAATAATTATGGTATCCATGGAACAGGTCTTGCCACGGCTGCCGATTCGCTGGCTGCCATTAAAAAATATTATTTTGAAGAGCATGCCGTCGATTGCGAAACCTGGATAAATGCGATGAAGGATAATTTTTCGCAGGAAAAAGAACTGCAACATACACTACGTACCGAAGCGCCTAAAATGGGACAGGATGACGATTATGTCGACCTGATCGCAAAAGACTTACTCAACTCTTTCGATAAGGTTTTGGATAACAGAGTCAACGAAAGAGGCGGTATCTATCGTGCAGGAACCGGTACAGCCATGTATTATATCTTCCATGCCACCGAACTGGGAGCGACTCCCGACGGTAGGGATGCCGGAGAAAAGATTCCCGCAAACTATTCCCCGAGCCTGTTTATCAAGCAGAAAGGTCCAATGTCCGTAATTAAATCGTTTACGAAGCCGGATCTGAAAAAGACAATAAACGGCGGTCCTTTGACACTTGAGTTCGACCAGTCTGTTTTTCGTAATGAAGAAAGTGTAGCCAAACTGGGTATGCTTGTGAGAACTTTCATTACTTTAGGCGGCCATCAGTTACAGTTGAACACAGTATGTAAAGAAAAACTGCTGGATGCCAAGAAATATCCGGAAAACCACAGGAACCTGATCGTTCGTGTATGGGGATGGAGCGGATACTTTGTTGAACTGGAAGAATGTTATCAGGATCATGTGATTAACAGAATAGAATTCGGTCTTTAAATTTAAACTCTACTTATTATGAAATCATCGGTAAAAGGTTTTATGTTTTATGTCGCTTTTGTGGCTTCTCTGGGGGGCTTCTTGTTCGGATTTGATACGGCAGTGATCTCCGGTGCAGAGAAGGCCATTCAAAAGATCTACGAACTATCCGATTTCAGCCATGGATTTACTATTGCCATCGCTCTTTTCGGTACCATCGTAGGGGCTTTGATTTGTAGCGGTCCGGTCGAGAAGTACGGACGGTTGAACTGCCTGAAAGCTGTCGCTTATTTGTATCTGATCTCAGCTCTGGGCAGTGCGTTGATCGTAAACTGGTATTCTTTTTTATTTTTCCGGTTTATGGGCGGTTTGGCGGTAGGTGCTTCTTCTGTAGTAGGACCTATGTATATTGCTGAAGTATCACCTTCCCACTGGCGGGGACGTTTTGTCGCTTTTTTCCAGTTTAATATTGTATTCGGTATCGTAATCGCTTATGTTTCCAACTATTGTATAAGCGGCGTACCGAACGACTGGCAGTGGATGTTGGGAGTGTTGGCAATTCCTGCTTTATTATTCGGTCTCTTATTGAATACCGTTCCGGAAAGTCCGCGCTGGTTAGTGAAGGAGCATAAGATCGACCAGGCCCGTTTATCGTTGGAGAAGATCGGTGAATCAGATGTCGATAAAGAGTTAGCTGAGATAAAAGCCTCTCTTTCCACTACCAGCGATAACAGTGAGAAGCTGTTTCAACGTAAATATCTGAAACCGATTTTATTCGCTTTCTTTATTGCTACGTTCAACCAACTGTCGGGAATCAATTCGATCCTATATTATGCACCCCGTATCTTCGAATTATCCGGAGTATTTCATGACTCGGCGATGATGCAGTCTATTATCATCGGATTGACCAATCTGACATTTACCATGATTGGAATGATCCTGATCGACAAGGTAGGGCGTAAACAATTATTGTATGTCGGTTCTCTCGGCATGGTCGTATCGTTGGCGTCAGTAGCTTACGGTTTTTATACCAACGACTTCTCCGGCTATTATATGTTGATTTGCCTGATGGGATTTATTGCTTTCTTTGCTGTTTCACTGGGAGCGGTGATCTGGGTGTTGATCTCCGAAGTATTCCCGACTTCTGTTCGTTCGAAGGGACAGGTGTTCGGTAGTATGACCCACTGGGTATGGAATGCTATCCTGTCGTGGATGTTCCCGGTCTTTCTGGTTTCAGGTGGAACGTATATTTTCGGTTTTTTTGCAGTCGCTATGTTATTCAGCTTTATCTTCGCTTGGAAATTGCCGGAGACGAAAAATAAATCATTGGAACAGATACAAAAAGAACTTACTTAATTAATTGTTATAACATGAAAAATGCAATATCGTTAGTCATTATAGCTTTGCTGTGTGCTTTCCAGGGAAAAGCACATGGCGAAGGAAAAAGCAAAATACATGAAGTACCTTTTACATCCGTACATTGTACGGATAACTTTTGGGCACCCCGGATCGATACTATCCGTACAGTTACGATTCCTTATGCATTTCAGCGTAGCGAAAAGGCCGGTTATATTGATAACTTTGCCATAGCCGGAGGGTTGAAAGAAGGTAAATACCAATCTTTTTTCCCTTTTGATGATGCGGAAGTATATAAAATATCCGAAGGGGCTTCATATCTTTTGACAGTAAAGAAGAACCCTCAGTTGGAAGCTTATCTTGATAGTGTTATCGCCATTATTGCTTCGGCCCAGGAACCCGACGGGTACCTTTTTACCAATCATACGATCAACAATCCGCTTCATCCCTGGGTAGGGAAGGAGAGATGGGTGCAGGATTGGGACCTGAGCCATGAGACTTTTAATGCCGGTGAACTTTATGAGGCCGCAATAGCCTATTACTATGCAACCGGAAAGCGTTCCTTACTGGACGTCGCCATTAAAAATGCCGACCTGATTTGTAGCGTCTTTCGTGAAGGTGGCCTGAAGATTGCACCGGGACATGAGGTTATCGAAATGGCCCTGGTCAGACTTTATGAAGCGACCGGTGATGAAAAATATCTGAAACAATCACGCTACTTCCTGGAAAGCCGTGGACATAAGGTCTTTGATAAAACATCTCCCGATATACGTAAAAACGGTATGTACTGGCAGGATCATCTTCCGGTTACCCAGCAAAAAGAAGCCGTAGGACATGCCGTCCGTGCCTTATACCTCTACTCCGGTATGGCCGATATCGCCTTGCATATGCAGGATAAAACATACCTGAATGCCATCGATACGATCTGGGATAACATTGTCAGTAAAAAGATGTATCTAACCGGCGGATTGGGCTCGACGGCCAACAATGAGGCTTTCGGTAAGAACTATGAACTTCCCAACGCCACCGCCTACTGCGAGACTTGTGCATCCATTGCCAATTGCATGTTTAACCTTCGCATGTTCAAATTGCATGGCGACTCTAAATATATTGATGTACTGGAACGCTCGCTCTACAATACCGTTTTGAGCGGCATCTCTATCAGTGGCGATAAGTTTTTTTACCCGAATGTACTGGAGACGAATAAGAACGGGCAGGAACGTAGTCTGTGGTTCGATTGCTCCTGCTGTCCGACTAACTTGTCTCGTTTTATTCCGGCCGTACCCGGTTATATTTATGCGGTCGACAACCGTTCTATTTATGCAAATTTATTTGTGGGTAGTTCGAGTGAGGTGCAATTCAACGGTCATAAAGTATTACTGGAGCAGCAGACCAACTACCCCTGGAGCGGCGATATAAAGATTATGGTAGATCCGGTCGAGACCAATTCCTTCGATATGAAGGTGCGCATCCCCGGTTGGGCGGAAGGAAACGTTGTTCCCTCTGACTTATACAGCTTTGTCGGCCAAAATAAGGGGAAAGTTCAGATTCTGCTGAATGGTAAACCTTACAGTTATAAGAAGGAAAAAGGCTACGCTGTTATCACCAATCAATGGAAAAAAGGTGATATCATTACTATCTCTCTGCCGATGGAGCCCCGTCAGGTAATCACACACGAGGCTGTTAAAACTAATAACGGTCTGGTAGCTGTGGAACGTGGCCCGCTGGTTTATTGTGCTGAATTTGCAGACAATAACGGGGAGGTCCGTAATCTCTCACTACCGGAAAAAACTTCTTATAAAGTAAATAGCCGTCCTGATCTGGTAAACGGACTTTATACAATCGAGGCTACCGGCCGGAAATATACCGTATCATCGGATATGAAGGAGGTAAAAGAAGAAAATGCTACGATAACATTGATCCCTTATTATGCTCGTGCTTACCGTGGAGCAGGCGAAATGAAAGTATGGCTTCCCCGGGATGGCGAAAAGATTATATCCAACCTCCGCGAAGAGTTACGGATAGTAGACGAAGTATTAGTCGGTAACGAAGAGTCGGAGCAAGCTCACAACTTACAGGGCGAAAACACCCGTGCCGACAAATCCGGAGGATGGCGCGATGCCGAGAACGGATGGTTCTCATACGATCTGAAAGTGCTTCCTGACCTGCCGATGGAACTGGTATTGACCTATCACAGTACGGATGGTGGAAACCGTCAGTTTGAGATTTGGATAGATGACACCAAGATAGCCGATTCTTTTTTGCGCCGCTAATCTTGCTGAAATCAACTTCCATCGGACGTCCGGTATAGTTGTATACCATCAGATAATCATTTCCACGTGTAGCGATAGCGCGGTCATAACGTTCTCCATTCTGTCCTGTGATGATAGACTGATCGGGTATGCGTTCGAAGAACGGGAAAGTCAACATCAGGTTTTTCAGATACTTCATCTGATTGTAGCCCGGATCATTCAACGCATCATACCAAGGTTTCTTTGCACCATAAGCACCACCTACACCCGGTTTGATAAATTGCATGATGGAATTATGACCGTAAGTATGTCCGAAAGAACCTGCAAATACAGACCAATAAGCATAACGACGTACGTCATAATCCTTCCACAACAGTTCGTTTTCATCGTGCAGACCATGAGGTATTTCTTCATAGATCGGTTCACCGTCAATCACAGGCTTCATGGGTTTCATGGCCAGGCTGCGTTCTACAAAACGCCAGTTATCTTCTTCCGTATTTTCTTCGATAGGGTAGTTACCATCTCCGAAACGTTGCCCGTAGCGACGATGTCCGCTTTGAAACATGTTGAAATCCAACCAGGGAGCGTTATTGAACCAAGTTGCGGAAGTTGTTCTTCCACGTGGATGGAATGTCATCAGGTGATTTTTGTCGATAGCTTTGATAGAGGTTGCCAAAGCTTCCCATTCAGCAGTTTTCACGTCGCCACGGATATCTCCACCGATAAACCAGATAATATTCGGTTCGTCCTTATAACGCTCTGCCAAAAACTTGCCGTATGCTTTTGCCTGTTCTACAGTCATCTCGCCCCGGTTCACCGGGCTTCCCCAAATGCAGACCATGCCGATATACTGACCTTTCTTGGCTGCTGTACGGATAATGTAATCCATGTGATCCCAATAACCGTATACGCCTTTTTGATTGATGTTTTTGAAGTTGTATCCGTCAATCATCGAATATTGTCCGTAGATATTCATAGACGGAACATTGTTCAACGTTTGAACCTGAATCACGTTGTATCCGCGACGTTTGCATTGTTCCAGGTAATATTCGGCTTCATCCCGGTTCAAGCGTTCGGGCAATAGCCAACCGGTTTCTCCTAACCAAAAGAAAGGAGCACCGTTTTCGTGTTTCAGGTAACGTCCCTCTTCGGAAACTACGAGTTTGCCGTTGTCCCAGGGGATATACGTCTTTTGTGTTTTCTTCTGTGCTGCAGCCGAAGTTGCCATTGTCAATAGCAGCAACAAAAGGGGAATAATCTTGAATTTTCTCATTGTATTTTATCGTTTTTAGTTTATTTTTTAGTCATTTTCTCATACTCAATAGCAGCCAAGATGAATGAACCTACCGATTTCGGATCATTTTCTATGATCGGTTCACTGATATAATATTCAAATGAGCCGTCACGATATCTTTTTGAATCTCCGCCCAATCCTGCAACAGCACAGCAATTGGTAATTGTATAGCTGCCATCCTCTTCCAAACGGGTAAATGTCTTTACCATTCCGTCAAAGGCTTTTTGTGTCGGTTCGATATACTCGTTGCCAATATATCCTTTATTGATAGCTTTGGCAAGCGTATAGATAAACAGGGCAGTGGCAGATGATTCCAAATAATTACCTTCACGTGCTCCCTGATCGGTTACCTGATACCAGGTTCCGGATGAAGGATCTTGGTATTTCACAATCGCTTTTGCCAATCCCTGTAGAATTTGTATAATGCTGTCGCGTCCGGTAGTTTCCTGTGGCAGGAAGTCCAGTACATCTACAATAGCAGCTCCATACCATCCGATACTGCGACTCCAAAAATTAGGAGAACAACCCGTTTCAGGATTTGACCATTTCTGTTCGCGACTTTCATCCCATCCGTGATAATAAAGTCCTGTTGCAGGATCATAAGTCTTGCTATTTATCAAAAGAATCTGTTTTGTTGCTTCGTCAAATAAAGCGGACTCATTAAAAGTAGCACCATATTGAACCAGATAAGGAGAAGCCATAAAAATTCCGTCCAGCCACATTTGATGAGGATATCTCAATTTATGCCAGAATCCTCCCTCACTGGTACGAGGTTGCTCTGCCATTTGCTTGCGCAAAGTATCCATGGCTATTTTGTAACGTTCGTCTCCGGTCTGTGCGTAAAGATCGAAAAGAATCTTTCCGCCGTTGACATTATCAATATTGAATGAAAGATATTTCATGGTTTTGATATGTCCGTCAGCATCGATCAGACTATCTGCATATATTTTGGCATACTCATAATATACGCTGTCCCCGGTATGTTTCCATTCTTCCAACATGGATTTCACTACTAGTCCGTGGGTATATCCCCAGCGTGGTTTTTTAGCTTTTTCAATCATCCAGGGTTCGGGGAAACGTTTCATTTCGGAGCGTGCCATGCGTTCACTCCATTTTTCCGTTTCTGTTTTTTGAGGTGCTGCGCAAGCCAGGAAACAAGCAGTTCCACAGGCGACAATCAGTTTCAATAAGTTTTTGTTCATATCGGTCGAGTTATTATTTTCCAATCAATACATATTCTTTTCCTGCTTTGGTAGGTAGGTCATAGAGGTATGTCTCTGCAATTTCCACTTTGTTCAAGTTGGCCTTTTCGTTAATCAATGGCTCCGGAATGGTGGGGACTGCATAAAGAGGGTTCGGATTTTCACCTTTGGCACGCTTCAAGCCATTCCCGGTTAATGGGTTGAGCGAACGTAAACGACAATTTCCTCCCTTATGAGATTTGACAACCAGTCGGCTGACTTTCCCGTTTTTCCAACTCAAATCAAGTTCGAAACCTCCACGGGCAATGATTCCTTTGATAGAACCTTCTTTCCAAACGGTAGGCAGTGCGGGAAGCAAATATATAAAACCGTCGTAGCTTTGCATCAACATCTCTGCAATGCCTGCGGCACAACCAAAGTTTCCATCAATCTGAAATGGCGGATGCGCATCGAACAGGTTAGGGTAGGTGCCTCCTTTTTTCTTTTCATTGCGTACGAGAGTCAGCTGGTCAGTTATCAGCTTGTAGGCGTGGTCGCCATCAAGCAGGCGTGCCCAAAGGCAAACTTTCCATCCCATGCTCCACCCGGTCGACGGGTCGCCACGATGAATCAGAGAAGTACGTGCTGCATCAAATAGTTCAGGAGTACGGTAAGGGGAAATCTGATTGCTGGGGAAGAGTCCGTACAAATGAGAAATGTGACGATGTACGTCCTTCGGATCATCCCAGTCGAACATCCACTCTTGTAATTGCCCCCAATGTCCCACCTGCATGGGAGCCATTTCTTTGAGACGTTGTGTCAGATGAGAGGCAAACTCCTGATCTGTATCCAGTATTTGAGAAGCAGATATAATTGCTGTCCAAAGATCGAAAATCAATTGGTTGTCCATGGTGCATCCGGCAGCTGTAGTAGCTTTCCCGTTACTTCCCGAATGTACATTCTCCGGTGAATTACTGGGGCAGACTACCAGCCAGTTGTGTACGGGTTCTTTCACCATAATTTCATCAAAGAAACGTCCGGACTCTTTCAGTATCGGATAGACAGAACGCAGGAATTCCACATCTCCGGTGTATAGATAACGCTCCCAAAGATGTCGGCAAAGCCATGCGCCACCACTGGGCCACATACCCGAAGGAGCTTTGTCAACTGCTCCTGTGATGCGCCATATATCCGTGTTATGATGCAACACCCATCCGTTGGCTCCATACATAATCTTAGCCGTCTCTTTTCCTGTGTTACTCACTTCTTTTATCAGACGGAATAACGGTTCATTCAGTTCACTTAGATTCGTTACTTCCGAAGGCCAGTAATTCATTTCCAAATTGATGTTACAAGTATATTTGCTATCCCAGGAAGGGAATAATTTGTCATTCCAAATTCCTTGTAAATTGGCGGGTTGTCCTCCCGGTTGGGAAGAACAGATCAACAAATAACGTCCGAATTGAAAATAGGTGGCAACCAGATGTGTGTCATTGGTGTTTTTGAAATTCTCCACACGCTTATCGGTGGTTACATTCGCATATTGGTCTCGTCCCAAATCAAGAGAAACGCGTGTCAGATATTGTCGGTAAAAATCAACATGATTCTTCTTCGATTCAATGAACGGATGAACCATTGCTTTCGCCAAATAGTTCTTTGCCCGCTCTGTCTGATTACCGGTGATATCTTGATAGTTGTTGAAATTAGTTGCAATGGATACATAGATAACCGCTTCGTCGGCTTTCTCAACAGAAAGTATTCCATCGGCACAAGCTATTTTCCCACCTTTATTTTTAGCAGTCAATCTGCCTTGAAATTCTACTTTCCCTTTCAATCCTTCATGCAAGGAAGAGACTCCCGAGAGTGTCACACAGTTTCCCTCTTCAGAAGCGATCATAACATCCTGGTGAGGGGAAGTGAGTTGTGCATTGAAAGTAATTTGTCCGGGACGATTGGCGGTCAGTCGTACCATTACTACCTGATCGGTGAATGAGGTGATCGTTTCGCGTTGATACTGCACTCCGTCTACTTCATAACGTACGATTGCACGTGCGGAATCCAGACTTAATTCCCTGTAATAATTGGAATAACGTGTATGACCTGGAAAAGCGATTCGCAGGTCACCAAAACTTTGGTATGGCATTCCTGAATTAGTCTCTGCCATCACCTTCTCTGTGGCCAGTGTCTGTGCTTCAAGATATTTTCCGGCAAAGACCAGCTCACGCACTTTCGGAATATATTCCAGTGCATCCGGATTGGCGTTATTATTGGGACGTCCCGCCCAAATGCTTTCTTCGTTTAGTTGTATTTGTTCTGTGCCTGGTGTTCCATATACCATGGCCCCCAAACGACCATTCCCAAGGGGTAATGCCTCGGTCCATACCTGTGCGGGACAGTCGTACCATAGCTTGTATTCGGGTACAGAAGACTTCTGTTCCTGCGCCTGAATACAACCAACAGACATCGTGACGAACAGATATCCGATTAATCTCTTTTTATTCATTTCCTTCCAATTGCTTTTATACTTTTATAAAAGGACGATTGAAAGGGATTTTTGTACCCACTATGCAGGCAGTAAGAAAGGGAGAAGAATAAAAATAAGTTAGCAAACTTAAATGCAGTTATAAAGCCATTAAAATAGATGAATTTCGACAAACAAACAGATATACTGATTGTTGTCACATTGAATCATTCGTTTTTTTATTCACCTAAAAAATACAGATTATGGCAAAGAATTCTCCCGATGAAGGAAAAAACATCAAAATGGTAGAAAAGCAGGCGGTTGAAGCCTCTATGATCAACCTCAAAGAGTACCGGGCAAAAAGGCAATTCGGTAAAACACCGGAACCGATGGCGGATACGGTGGAAACTCCCAATCGAATGCCTGTTTTTGTTGTTCAGAAGCATGATGCCAGTCATTTTCATTTCGATTTTCGTTTGGAAGTGGATGGAGTATTAAAAAGTTGGGTGGTGCCTAAAGGACCTTCCATGAATCCAAAAGATAAGAGGTTGGCCATAGAAGTAGAAGACCACCCCTTGAGTTATGCGCACTTTGAAGGAGTTATACCGGAAGGTAACTATGGAGCAGGTACGGTGGAAATATGGGATAGTGGAACCTATGCTTACGTTGGTAATAATCGTAACATTTCCGCTGCCATTAAAAATGGAATACTTGAATTCAAGTTACACGGGCATAAACTCAAAGGGCTATTTGTCCTTATACATACCAATATGGATGATCAGGATAAAGACTGGCTGTTGATAAAGAAAGACGATGTATTTGCGGCCACTCACGTTTACGATGCAAAGATTATTCCGTCTTATGATGAGGTATTCCTGTAAACTATGATCTGACAGTACTTATCAGAAGTCTATTATTTTCAAATTATATACGTGGCTTTATAATTCTACTTATTTCATTATTCTAATGATTAAGTGGAACTATATGCTCGTGTGGTTGTATTGTTTTGCGATAAAATATTTTACAATTACTGTGTTTTGCCAAATGAAATGATGATTTTAGAATCTATCCCTTGATATTTCGGTAACAAACGATATTGTTACCACTTTTGATAGAAAACACCCATTGTTTTTGTTAGAATCCACCTCATATGTGGACGTTGAAAACTTTATACTTGTGCCGGATTTAGACACGTTAAAAGATCATCAAACGTGTTTTGATGAAAATGTAAGTATTAATCAAATCCTATATAAGTATGAATGATTGTTACCTGAGTTTATTATTAAACTTTCGCGCTTTACTTTCTATAGATAGTGGAGCCAATTTAGTAAACAGTAAACAAGCTATTGGCGTAATTTTGCCTGATTTATCATTGCTTGGTTATGCAGTTCCTGTAGAGAGTTTCGGCATTGGGCTATTTATTGTTTTGTTTGCGTATCTTGCGGTAGAGTATAATGTCCAGTTGTTGTCACATGAAAAACTTAAGATAGCCATGAACATGCTCCATACTACGCATACCCCGTTGATACTGTTACGAAATCAATTGGAAGAACTTAAAACCGGTAATCTTCCCGAATCGTTTTCCCAACAGGTAGAAGAGGCATTGGGATATACCGAATGCATTATATATTGCAATCAGAATATTGTAACCCTCAATAAGGTAAACAAAAAAATACTTCCTAAGACATCAACAGTAAATTTGGAACTCTCTTCTTATATTACTTCTATTGTTAATCAATGTCGTCCCTATGCTGATTCGCGCCGTATACAACTGACTGTCAGCGAATGTTCGGATTGCGTCAGTTGCAGGATCAATGAGAACATAATGACGGCAGCGCTTCAACATCTTATAAGCAAACTAATTTTGGGTTCCGATTTAGGTTGTTGCATATCAATCAATATAACACATACAACAGATTCCTGGCAGTTGCAGATTACTAATTGTGAGATAGCAGACAAAAGAGTAGGGAAAATGTTTCCTTTTATTCCGGTCATATTTCCTATATATGGGTATAGTGATTTGTGGACTGTAAGAAAAATCATTCGCCTGCATGGTGGAAAAATAAACGGATATAGACATGGCAAATCATTTGCTTTCCAAATTGTCATTCCAACAGATTGTCATTGCCGGAATCAGGAATGTTCGGCTATCAAACATTCTTCAACAAATACGAAGAATAAGGCTAAAAAATCTTCTGAAAGTGATAAAGATGATACCCCGAATGCTAAAACAAAAGATACATCCCATATCTTATTGGTAATGGCGGACGGGGCATTCAGGAATTATTTAAGGAAAGCTTTATCGCGGTATTTTCAGATTTCAGTTTTGAAAGATCCTGATTTGCTGAAGGATACAGTAGTCCGCCAAAATCCTGATGCTATCATTATTGACGATAATGTAAACGGAACAAATGGAGATGCACTTAGTTTCCGGATCAAAACAGATAAAATGATAGGGTATATACCGGTTGTTCTTTTGATAAGGGCCTTTGATAACGAAAGTTATTTGTCTCATTTAGGAAGTGGGGCGGATCGTCTGGAATTACGAACAGAAAGCATTTGCAGGCTAAGGGCAAACATACGTATGCTTGTAGAAAACCGCATGGTCTTGCGTGAACGGGTCAAATTGTTTTTGTCAGATGCTGTTTTTCCAATGGTCCCCACCAAAGAAGAAATGGAAACAGAAAATACGGATCAGATATTTATGGATAAAGTCAATAAAATCCTGGAAAAGAACCTCTCTACTGATAAATATACAATAGATAAATTAAGTATCGATATAGGAATGAGCCGTACTGCTTTTTATAGCAGGATACGAGAGATAACCGGGAATCCTCCGGAAAATTATATCTATTCGTTCAAAATGGACAGGGCACTTAAACTGCTAGCCTCCCAACAGTACACTGTTTCGGAAATTGCAGGAATGCTGGGATATTGTGATGCTAAATATTTTGGAAAGAAGTTCAAAGACTTTTATCATGTATGTCCTACGGATTACATTAAAAGTATTATAGGGTAAAAGAATATATAGTCGCCCCTTAGAATGTGCTTTTACGCCTAATAATCAACATATTAATAT